>JAAYDS010000336.1 GCA_012729155.1 Chloroflexota bacterium
CTGCAGCGGTGACCGACTGGTACGACAATGTCTACATGCCGGTCGTTGAGGCTTTGCGAAGAGAGAATATGCTCGAGGACTTTCCGGGGCACACCGAGGGTGATCTCTACTTTTGGATCATCGAGCACGCCCACTATGTGCGCGAGGAGACAGGGCAGCCCATCAGCTCGTGGGAAGTGGCACGTGACTATGCGCGACGCTTTGGCCGTGCCCCGGGCAATCTCTGGCAGCGATTCCGCCGAAGGCTGATGGCATTACTGTTGCCCTCGCACCTCGAGCCTGGGCCACCGGCCGGCACCTGGCGCTCAGAGCGGCTGAACGAAGAGGCCCCGCTGGTGCTCTTTCGGGATATCCTGGTTACGCTTACCGGCGCCGAGACCGGCTGGCTGGCACTCAGCCAGGCGGCCGAGATTGCCCGCCGTGAGGGGGGCACGCTGCGCGGGCTGCACGTGATGCGCGAAGACTCGACCGAAGCGCGCGCGCGTGGCCAGGCCATCCTTGATGAGTTTGCGTTTCGTTGTGACGCGATCGGCGTGCCCCACAGCGCCAAGCTGGTTGTGGGCGATGTGGCCGAGGAGATCGTCGATCGCGCCCGCTGGGCCGATCTAGTGGTGATCAACCAGCGCCGCGAACATGGCCAGGTGGTCGAGCGGCTAGGGACGATCTTTCAGGAAGTGGCAGCGCATGCGGCGCGGCCTGTGCTGGCGGTGCCTGGCATCAGGAGCGGTTGTATTCATCGCGTGATGCTGGCCTTTGACGGCAGCCCTGAGGCGCGCGAAGGTCTGCATCTGCTATGCCACATGTTGGACAAGTGGGGCGTCTCGGCCGTGGTGCTCACGGTGGCGACGTCAAATGGCGCCCAGCAGATCCTCGATGAGGCTGTGACCTTTGTCCGCGAATGTCAGGGGCACGAGGTGACGGCGCGTCTGGAGAGCGGCCCTGTGGCCGAGACCATCATCCGTGTGCTGGGTGAGGAGAATGCCGATCTCCTCGTCATGGGCAGCTATCGCCACCCTCCTTTGCTCAAGGCCGTGCTGGGGAGCATGGTCGATCAGGTGCTGCGCGAAGCCAGCTTTCCGGTACTCATCAGCCGCTGACCATCATGCGCCGGGTGATGCTGACCTGTCTACTCTGTGCCCTGTTGGCCCCGTGTGCGCCTGCAGTACAGGCCGCTCCGCCCGACGCCTCGCCAGACTATCGCACTCCGGGTCTCTTTGCCCTTCCGTGGGCCTGCGGTGAGGGGCATGTCATCACCTGGGACCCGCAGGGGCACTGGGAGGCCAACAAGGCCAGTGGCGTGGCGTATGACTTTCGCATGACGACAGGCACCCCCCTGTATGCGCCTGTAGATGGCGTGGCGCGCTTTGGGTTCGATGAGCGCCCTTTTGAGACCAACCTGGGCCATTATGTGGATCTGGCCACTCTCGATGGCGCCTGGATGATCAGGCTGGCGCACTTGCAGGGTGCGCAGAGCGGCGAGCGGCAGGTGAGGGCTGGAGAGCTGTTGGGGCACTCGGGCGCCTCCGGGGTCGAGGTGGAGCATCTGCATCTCGAGCTTTTTGTGCGCTCGGGCGATGGCTGGACAGCGCCTGATCTGCAACGGCTGACGCGGCTCTTTGGCCTGGCGCGCACGGCGTTCTTTGAGGGCGCAATGTTGACCAATGATACCTGCGCCAGCTCGGTCACTGTGCAGGGCGAGGTGCTTGCCCTCGATTCCCCGGCGGTGCTGGGACGACCGCAACGGCTGCAGGTGCTGCTGCGCAACGACGGGCTCGATACCGTGCCGCTGGAGTGGTTGCAGGTCTCTCTTTACTCACCCAATGGTCTGGCGCAGGCCGTGTCGATCGAGGGAGATTGGCAGGTGCCCCCACGCGAAGCGTTGGCAGTCGAACTCTCTGCTGTGCCCGAGGCGGCCGGTGCGTGGTATGTGGGGCGAGTGACCGTTGGCTCTGCAGGGCGTGTGACGGGACAGCCTGCCAGTGGTGCGCTCTCGGTGAACACGCCACAGATGCAGGTGGCTGCTGTCAGTCCCATCAAGGCGTTGTATGACGTGGGCGCGCTGGTCGCCATTGATGTTCTACTGCACAACAGCGGCAGAGAGACCTGGCGCAGCGAGGGCCTGGCCGTGGAGGGTGTGCGCCCTGGGGGAGCCCACTGGGAGGCGCGTTACGAGGGCCCCATCGAGCTTGCCGGCGGAAGATCTCAACGGGTCAGGCTGACGGGTGCTTGTATTCCACAAGAGGTGGGGCGCTGGCAGGGTGAGCGCATCGTCACCTGGCAAGAGGACAGGCGCCTGGTGCTGGGCGCTCCTACAGTGAGCTTTGGTGTGACGGGCGCTCAACTCGCGCTGAAGGGGGTTACGGCCGCTGAGAGGGCGGGTAAGATCGTCATCTGGGCCCAGATGCTTAACGTCGGCTCAGAGCTGGCGAGGATAGATCGTATCGAGGCGTGGGGCTGGTCGGGAGAAGGCGAGGATAGCTTTGTTGCGATCTCGCCACTCGGGCCGCTGTTGCCAGGGCAGATGCGCTGGCTACGGCTCGAGGCCGAGCATGCCAAAGGCGCGCCCTGGAGGCTGGCCGATGTGGGCTACTGGCTGGCCGGCGTCTACTATTCAGCGGGGCTACCTCGTTACATCGAGCGTCAAGGGGCTGGCGCAGACTTGTACTAGGTGACGTGAGGAGGCCCGAGCTGCGCTGTGATGAGCTTGAGCAGCCAGGGCAGGTCGCTGACCGAGCCTGGCTCGATGGTCATGGCATCCATCGGACCACTCGAGCTGGGGTTGGCTGTGATGATATAAGCATAGGGTGGCAGCCGCGCGATAAGCCGGCTATCCACCAGCACGCGGCTCAGGCCAGCGATACGCCCCAGCCGAGTCTGCTTAAAGGGCAGCAATTGTCGGTAAAAGCCGGTCGCCTGCACCCAGAGCAGCTGCTGATTGCCCCAGTGCGAGCGCCGCTCGATGTATTCGTCAGTGACGACCATCTCCTCGTCACGCAGCAGCAGCCAGTAATAGGCGCCGATGGCCAGTGGCGCCAGGCTCATCAGGGCATAGGCAACCATCCAGCGTGACGACCAGAACTGCCGGTAGGCTGAGGCCCAGCCCACCCGCAGCGCTGCCACAACCCAGGCAAATACGATGAGCGTAGCAGAGAGCAACGCCAGCACCCACATATAGTGAGCCCCTTGGCCCCCAAAAGTCTCGCGTTCGGGCACGGGCGTTCCACATGAGGGGCAGGCGCTGCCGCCAGGAGCCATCGTCTCGCACTGTGGACACAACATTGGGCACTCCTGTGGCGCGTCAGAGATGGCTGACTATAGATCAAGCATACCCATCGTCGCAGGTCAGGTCAAGCCGTGAAGCGCTATCGGCGCTTGACATGCGACGGCCGCTGCCTATTTTATAGTCATTGCCTCAGCTCGACTCAGTACGGCTTCAGAAGGAGCGCCCATGCCTGGTATTGACTATGGAGAGACGCCACATCGCCGCTACAATCCGTTGACGCGCGAGTGGGTTCTGGTCTCGCCACACCGCACCAAGAGACCCTGGCAGGGGCAGGTCGAGCGCACTACTGAAGAGCGGCGTCCTCGCTACGATCCGCGCTGCTATCTCTGCCCTGGCAACTCGCGGGCAGGTGGCGATGCGACCAACCCGCAGTATACCGGCACCTATGTCTTTACTAACGACTTTGCCGCGTTGCTCGAGGACGTGCCCTCGGGCGAGGTGAACGACGGTGGGTTGCTACAGGCCCGCTCAGAGCGTGGCATCTGCCGCGTGGTGTGTTTTTCGCCTGATCATAGCCTGGGCATTCCCGATCTCTCTGTGGCCGAGCTGCGCGCTGTGGTTGACGTGTGGGCGCAGGAATACGCCGAGCTCGGAGGCAAGCCCCATATCAACTATGTGCAGATCTTTCAGAACAATGGTGCGGTGATGGGCGCAAGCAACCCTCACCCTCACGGGCAGATCTGGTCAAACGAAACCGTTCCTCAGATCCCCACAGTAGAGACGGCGTCGATGGCTGCCTATCTCGCTGAGCATGGCTCGTGTATGCTGTGCGACTATACAGCGCTCGAGCTCGAGCGGCGCGAGCGTCTGGTCTGTGAGAATGACCATTTCGCCGTGGTGGTGCCATTTTGGGCTGTCTGGCCCTTTGAGACGCTGGTGCTGGCCAAGCGGCATGTGGGCAGCCTGCTCGATCTGGACAGCGCAGAGCGCACCGGCCTGGGCGAGATCATCAAGCGCCTCACTACGCGCTACGACAACCTTTTCGAAACCTCATTCCCTTACTCGATGGGCCTGCACCAGCAGCCAACCGATGGCCATGCTCACGAGGAGTGGCACTTTCACATCCACTACTATCCACCCTTGTTGCGTTCGGCCACGGTGCGCAAGTTCATGGTGGGGTACGAGATGTTGGGCAATCCTCAACGCGACGTCACGGCCGAGGGGGCGGCACAGCGCCTGGCCGCGTTGAGCGAGGTACGCTTTGGCGAGCGTTGAGGCAGCCTAGTGTGAGGGAAGGATGACGCCGCCCTGGCCTGCGCCGCGACGTGGCTCTTCGTCTGGTCGTTCCTGAGCCTCTAGCTCGTGTAGCCGTGAAGCCAGCTCCTCGAGGACGCGCAGATCGAGCCCATATCCAGGGGTGCCCTGCACGAGTTCTGCGATGAGTGCTCGCTCAAAGTGCGTGGCAAACTCACCTGCCGCGCCATAGCGATGCCATCGAGCTCCTGATTCACGCGCAAAGGCGGAAGCTGCCGGCGAGGCCAGCCGATCGCTGCGCTGGTAGGCAAAGCGGGTCACGCCCGCGTTCTCTGCGGCGGCCCATTCGACGCCCATGGGGGCTACCAGGTCGGCGCCTAGAAGGATCACGTAGGCGGTTGCCGATCGCAGGGCCGTCAGGTCGGGGTTGGCTGGCTCGCTCGACCCAGGTGTGCGCTTGATCGTCCATCGCGCCGAGCGCGGCAGGCCAGCCAGCATCTGGCCGAGTAACTCACATTCGGGGTCCATCTCTGCAGCTGCACTCACATAGAGCACCAGTTGCACGGCCATATCGGCGCCTCCTGCTACAGGTTAGGGTCAATCAGCGCCTTGACGGCGCGATAGTGGCTGACATCGTCCAGCGCTTCGTTGGCCTGGTCTAGGCTGTAGCTGCGCGTGATGAAGCGCTCCCACTGGAAGCGCTCGCCATGTTTGTCCAGGACGCGAACGCCTCTCCAGAAATGGCTGAAATCGCTGCCCCAAGAGCCGCGCACCTCAAGGTGCTTCTGGTTGATGTCCAGGTGCGGATTGATGCTGATATCGCCCAGGTTGGTGTATTGCCCTACGATCACATAGCGCCCTGCGTCGCGCGTCATGGCGAACCCTTCGTTCACAGCGCGGGGATTGCCGCTTGCCTCGATGGTGACGTCGGCGCCGCGTCCCTGAGTGAGCTCTCGAACTCTGGAGATGCGCTCGGCAGGCGACAGGGCGTCAATATCGATGACACTATCGGCGCCAATGCGCCGCGCTTCGGCCAGGCGGTTCGCCGGCCCGCCCACGACAATGACCTGTGTCGCGCCCGATAGCTGCGCCAGGATGGCAGCGTTCAAACCCACTGGCCCGCTGCCCTGCACTACCACCGTGTCACCCAGCATGATCTCGGCACGCTCAATGGCGTGCATGGCGGTGGGCAGGCCACAGCCTGCGCCGATAAAGCGTTGTGGCGGTATCCCCTCGGGCAGCGGCAGCACCTTGACGCCAGGTTTGAGATAGATCATCTCAGACCAGCCACCGAGCAGGCCATCTTGCGCAGAGTAGGTGATGCCATACACCTTGCGGTGTGGGCAGCGCGTTGTGGTTTTCGCCACAGTGCAGAACCAACAATGGCCACAGGTCTCGTGTACATCCAGAAAAGTGGCTATCTGCCCTTTGCGTAACGGTTGGCCATCCAGATCGACAGGAGCACCGGCTAGGTCGACGATCTCGCCCACATTGATGTGCCCGGGGATAATGGGGTAGGGCACGCCAGCCAGATGCCCCTGGTGCAGGTGTACGTCGGTGCCGCATACTTCGCTGTAGATGGTGCGCAAGAGCACGGCGCCATCCTCCAGGTGGGGCAACGCGAACTCTACCACCTCCAGGGGCTGCTCGGGCGCCGTCATTATCACAGCTCTGACCATGAGAACCCTCCACCAGTCGATCTGTACTCGTGATTATAGCGGGGGCAGCGTCGCATAGAAAACGTCGCCAGGCGCTCACCATGCGCTGCCTGGCGACGTGAGTGTCGGTCGACCCTAGTGCAGAATCTTGCTCAGAAACTGGCGCGTACGCTCTTCACGGGGCGATTCAAACAGCTCTTGCGGTGTGGTGTCCTCGATGATGCGCGCCTGGTCCATAAAGATGATACGGTTGGCGGCATTGCGAGCAAAGCCCATCTCGTGCGAGACGGCCACCATCGTTATGCCCTCTTGGGCCAGCTCTAGCATCACATCGAGCACTTCTTTGATCATCTCTGGGTCGAGCGCTGAGGTTGGCTCGTCAAAGAGCATGATCTTGGGCTGCATCGCCAGGGCGCGGGCTATGGCCACGCGTTGTTGTTGCCCTCCGGATAGCTGGCCGGGGTAGGCCTTGGCCTTTTCGGGGATGCCCACCTTTCGCAGGAGTTGTTCGGCCACCGACTGTGCCTCTGCTTTGGACCGCTTGCGCACGATGCGTTGAGCAAGCAGAAGGTTGTCCAGCACCGTCAGATGTGGAAAGAGGTTGAACTGCTGGAAGACCATGCCCACCTCGGTGCGCACCTTGTTGATGTCTTGGGCGCTCTCGAGGACGATGCCATCGACGGTGATGGTGCCAGAATCGGGCACCTCGAGGTGGTTGATGCAGCGCAACATGGTGCTCTTGCCCGAGCCGCTGGGGCCGATGATGACCGTCACCTGTCCCTCTGGGATGGTCAGGCTGACATTGTCTAGCGCCACGATGCGCCCGTGATGAAAGCTCTTGCAGAGGCTCTCGATGCGGATGATCTCTGGGTTGAGGGTTCTGTTCATATCAGCAGCCTCTAGCGCTCAAAGCGTGTCTTGCTCTCGATGAACTCTACGGCCCGAGACGAGAATAGCGTCAGCACGAGATAGCACAGCGCCACCATAATCCACGTGTCAAAACTCAGGAATGTGCGGGCCATGTATTCACGTCCGCGTCGTGTCAGGTCAGACACGGCCAGCACCGATACCAGCGACGAGTCTTTGAGCAGGGCGACAAACTCGTTGCCGATCGGCGGCAGAATCACTCGCACGGCCTGGGGCAAGATCACATGGCGCATGGACTGAAAGTAGTTCATGCCCAACGAACGTGCGGCCTCCATCTGCCCGCGATGGATAGATGATATCCCCGCGCGAAAGATCTCTGAACCATAGGCGCCGTAGCAAAAAGTGAGGCCGAAAACAGCAGCCGTAAAGGGGCTCAGTCGCAGATCGATCAGCCATTGTCCCTGTGCCTGAAGGTTGGGCGAAAGCGACATCAGCAGCCCCCCCAGCACATCGAACATCTGGGGCAGTGCATACCAAATGAAGAGCAGCTGCACCAACAGCGGAATACCACGGATGAGTTCGACATAGAGCGACGAGATAAAGTAGATGACGCGCGATCTCGAGATACGCCCCAGGCCTCCGAGCAGACTGACGAGCAGGATCAGGCCGAACGAGGTCGTCACGATTCTTAGAGTGACGACGATACCGTCTTCGACAAACTTCCAGATCTCGACGTAGGGGAAGGGCTTGAAGCGAATCAGTAGCCAGATGGTCAGGGCCACCACAAAGACAAGCGCCCACCAGTCGAGCACATTTTCGTGCAACGCCCTGCGAAACGAAAAGGCCCCGGCAAAGATGAGAGCAGCGCCCAGCGCCGCGCCCCACAGACCCACACCCGGGGCGAAACCACTCGCATATTGGGCGCGGAGCGTAAACGAAAAGTCGAAATGATGACACCAGGCAAGGAAAAGCCCCAGCAGCGCACCCCAACCGATGTTGATGGCCGCAGGCACCCACCCCCTGGCAAGCCCAACCGGCGTGCGCTGCGAACGTATGGTGAGCCCGATGCCGGCAGCGGCCGCCAGCAGCGGCACCATCAGACAGAGCACCAGCGACAAATGGCGACGCAAGGCAGATGGCCGCTGCAAGATAGCGATCATCCAACCATAGCCCGAGCGTCTGTGTGAGACAGGCGTCAGGATGGCATCGACGGCGTCGAGCTTGGCGTCCACAGGGGATTTGCTCATGGTCAGGTTGAGGCCCTGCACCAGCGTGCTGTAGTGACTCGTGATGGTGCTGCCATCGGAAAAGCTGACCTTGGCGCTCGATATCCTCTGTGAGAAGAAGGGCAGCGCTAACGATACCAGGATGAGGGCCGCGCCTGCCAGAATGAGCATAAAGCGCCAGTCTCGCCAACCGTTGGAGAGCGGCTCATTCCCATTGTCATAGTCGGCATATGCCATTTCGTCAATCCCCGCACGAAAAAAGATAGCAGCAGAGCGCTGGACCGAGCCAGTCAAGCTCCGCTGCTTGGTGGTCGGGAAGTGTGGTCTATTCGCCCAGGTAGGCCTGTCTCACCTGTGGGTTCTGCATCACCTGTTTGGCAGGGCCTTGCAGTACGATGCGCCCCGTCTCGAGCACATATGCACGGTGGGCGATAGA
>JAAYDS010000337.1 GCA_012729155.1 Chloroflexota bacterium
CCTCGGTAGCCCGCAAGTGCGTGGGATGGGCTGCCAAGATGCCCTCTAGCATCTCGTCGACAAAAGCCATGGGCTCGTTGATGATCTTTTTCATGACACCTTCTCCCTGGGCACTTGAGTGTCGGCTGGTGCGCAAGCTTAGCATGCGGTTCAGACGTGTGTCAACCATCGCCACAGCACAAAAGTGCGTCCATACCGCTTACGCAGGCAGACCCCAAGCTGTCGGGTGGCGACGGGTGCGAACGCAGAGCAGCGGCTCTTCTCAAGGGCTATACGATCTGCATCAGCACCATCAGCACAACAAAACCGAGCAGGTAGCCCAGCGTCGCCTCGTGCTCAAAGCCATGACTGTGGCTCTCGGGGATCAGTTCATCGGACACCACATAGAGCATCGCGCCCCCCGCAAAGGCCAGACTAAAGGGCAGCGCTGGTGCAAAGAGCGTCACCGCGCCCGCCCCCAAAAAGGCTGCCACCGGTTCGGCCAGGCCAGATAGGGTGGCCCACCCGACGTATTGCCGCCGTGACATGCCACAGGCGCGAAATGGGCCTGCTACAGCGATGCCTTCGGGGATGTTGTGCAATGTGATGGCCACGGTCAGCAACAGGCCCAGGCGGGGCTGTGCGGCAAAGGCGGTGCCAACAGCCAGGCCCTCGGGAAAGTTGTGCAATGCCATGGCCGCAAACAGCATCAGCCCACGCCGATAGGCTCCCGGATCTGTGCAGACAAAGGGTAGCGACTCGTGCTCGTGAGGAAGCCAGCGGTCCATAGCGAACAGCACGGCTGCTCCGGCCACCAAACCGAGGATTGCGATCAGGATGCCACCGGCTGTCAGCGCCTCGTGCACCAGGCCCAGCGTCGCGACGGCCGTCATCACGCCGGCGGCAAAGCCGAGCAATCCATCATAGGTGCGCATGTTAAAGGTGGGAAAGAGGGCGACGAGTAGGCCACCAACGCCGGTGGCCAGACCGGCGATGAGGCTCAACAGCACAGCATTCAGGATCATCACTCTGTTTGACCTCTCCCATCCTGGGGATATGGGCTTTGCCAGCGAGGCGCCCATGGATGGCGCGCCCCAGCAGCTTGTGGCTCAAGTCAGCCAGTGTGGCACTTGAGGACCAACTCGGCCTACAGAACCGTCAGCGCAGCCTGGGGCGCGACAACCGTCCAGCACGTTACAGCATTCAGATCATACAGAGATCACTGCCGGTCGCCCGCAGGTGATTCTGATACTCCCGCGTGCCGTACAGGGCATCGCGATAGTTGATCAGCTCAACGCGATTGCGACGGATCCAGTCTTTGAGCCGGTCTGAGCAGAGCGCCTCGACATCCAACGGGCGGGCCAGGATAAAGTTGCGTGCCTGTGGGCCATAGTCGCCGAGACGATAGACGTAATAGTCCACATAGCCCGGGTGCAGCGCTGTCATCATGACTTTGTCGTCGTCCAAGTCGAGCATGTGGCTGGGATCGTCGAGGAAGAACGAGGCAGGGTCATAGTCCTCTTGCGCGGCGAGAGAATCGCTGAGGAGCGCTTGGGTCGCATTCAGCGGGTGTCGAGGGCCCAAGTGATGTATCTTGCGGCTGGCCCATCTAGGGTCGACCGGGGCCGTCCAGGGCGTTCCATCGCTGGGGCCCGGGTAGATTGTGGTATTGTAGGCGATGCCGTATTCATCGCATACCTGTTTGAGGGCCCTTCCAAAGGCGGCCTCGGTCACACGAACGCCGCCGGTCACGTCGGGCGCCCGGCCTAGAATCTTGACACACCGCTCGATCTGCGCATGGCACTCGGCGAGCGCCTCTTCGAAAATCACGTCTTGAGCGCTGCGCAGGTCTTTGCGAAAACGAGCGCGCCCCGCATCTTTCATAACCAGCGAGGGGACATCTTGCGGATCGAGCACGGGTGAGCCCCACATGTGGGTGTGCCATCCCAGAGAGATCCAGGGAAAGGCTTTGAGCCGCCGCAAGGCATCCTCGGCGCCCGGCGTGTCCATCATCACATCGGCACTGGTCACCACACCGTTCTCTATCGTCTCAAATGCACCGATGTTGCAGACATCGGTGTAGCCGACATCATCGGCCCGAACGAGCAGCTTCATGGCTGCGCCTCCTGTACGTGTGGGCCCACGCGTGGCAATGCCTCAGCGGGCAACACTTGGGTGGCATCCTAGTCTGATCGCCCGGGCTGGTCAATCCAGGCCCGCGCTGGCCCGCCACAAACATGTGCAAGAGACTGGCCTGCCTCTACAGACCGAGACGCGCCGGCTGGCGCACGTGGCCTCTCAGGCAGACATGCCGACTATAGCAGAAACCCGCGCAGAGTGAGGACACTCGAGCGCGGGTTGGCGGTGCTACGGCTGGCAGCACACATCGGGTAGACGCGTATGGCTGCCTGGCGATTGATCACAATCTGACTGTGACAGCGACCGCCAGTTGGCCACCTCTTGTCGAGAGCGGGCGACGCGATTTGAACGCGCGACAACCTGCTTGGAAGGCAGGAGCTCTGCCAGCTGAGCTACGCCCGCGAGAGTCGGGGTGAGAGGACTTGAACCTCCGACTTCAGCGTCCCAAACGCTGCGCGCTGCCAACTGCGCCACACCCCGGCAACACTCAGTATATACCAACACCTTGCGTCGTCAAAGGTCAGCCTCTGCTCAGCCAGATGCTAATCGTGTCCCACCAGCCCAGCGCTGTAGAGCGCAAGTCTTCGCCCACCACCTGAAAAACGACAAAAAAGGCGACCGTGAGTATCAACGTGACGACGACCCATTCGACCAGGTCGAACCCGGCATGAGAGCGATCGTGCTCATAGCGGCGACGCATGGCAGTTTGGTACCCCGATCTTGGCCTGGCGCGCTTGACGTTGACTTGATGCCTCATTACAGTACCTCACACTGCTGGTGACGCCAAAAGGCAGGGCGGCTCAAGCGAGGCCCTTCGCCGGGCGTCATCTGGAGATTCGCATCCATCGACAAGGGATCAGAGACACATGGCCGTGTACAGTTTGAACAGCATGAGTGAGTTCATGGAGCGGGCTCGGCGAAGGTTGCGTTCGATCGAGGGCCGCCCCAAAGAGCAGGGGCTGCCCTGGGCAGCCTCGGTAACCGATGGTGGCGAGGCTGCGCGCAGCTATCCACTGTCACCAGAGCTGGCGAGTGCCTGGGGCAAGCTAGAACAACACTTTGCCACTGGCGACACGCTGCAGGTCATTGTCACCGGCTGGAACCGCGGGGGCCTGCTGGTGCATTGGGGTGAGGTGCAGGGCTTTGTGCCCGCGTCGCAACTGCGCCAGGTGCCCGTGATGGCCGACGAGCAAGAGCGCGAGGAGATGCTCATCCGCTGGGTGGGCGAAGAGCTCGATGTCAAGATCATCGAGCTGGATAGCGCGCGCAACCGGCTGGTCTTTTCGGAGCGCGCCACCCGCTGGGGGCCGCAAGATGGCCTGCGTCTGCTCAGCACGCTCAGCGAGGGCGATATCTGCAGCGGACACGTCAGCAACGTGTGTGATTTTGGCGCCTTTGTCGACCTGGGCGGGCTCGATGGGCTCATCCACATCTCAGAGCTCTCCTGGGGGCGCGTCACCAATCCCGCCGACCTGTTGCACATCGGTCAAGAGGTGCAGGTCTATGTCCTCTCGGTCGACCGTGACAGCCGGCACGTGGGCCTGAGCCTCAAGCGTCTGCAGCGCAACCCGTGGGCTGTGGTTGAGCAGCGCTACAAGGTGGGCGACATCGTCGAGGCCACCATCACCAACGTGGTAGACTTTGGCCTCTTTGCACAGATCGAAGAGGGCCTCGAGGGTCTGGTGCACATCTCAGAGATCGCTGATGAGCGCATCAGCCACCCCGGCGATGTGGCCAGCCCGGGAGACCAGGTGCTGGTGTCGGTGCTCAAAATCGACAGCGCGCGTCACCGGCTGAGCCTGAGTATGAAACGTGTCGACGGGCACGATCGCGACGATGACGTCGCGCCAGAACAGGACCAGGACAACGGCCCCATGGCCCTGCTCTACTAGCAGAGAGTCAGTCCGGGCCACACTTGACGATAAGAAGCGCCCGTGCCAAGATATTGTGCGGGCGCGCTTAACCTGTCGTCTCGCAGCGCCGAATGGATGCCATGCCTACCAAGACAAAGACCAAGCCCAAACCCACCCCGCGCTTGACGATCCCCTCCTGGCTTGAGCGCCAGGAGACGTGGGGGCTCGTACTGATGGCGATCGGCTTGATCGCCTGTCTTGCGCTGTTCTCTGGTGGCAAGGGCGTGTTGGGGCACCGCATCTGGCTGGCAGCGCGGCGCGCCGTGGGCATCGGTGCCTATCCTCTTGTTCTGCTCATGATGGCTGCAGGCGTCATGCTCTACCTGCGTGGTGCGCTTGCGCAGAACTGGCGCGTGCCCTGGCGAGTGGTGCTAGGCGGAGAGCTGACCCTTTTGGCCCTGCTGGGTCTGGTGCACGTGCTCTCGGGGGCCGAGCCGTACGGTCTGGCCCAGGATGGTGGCGGTGGTGGATATGTGGGCTGGTCGCTTTACCAGTTGCTGGTGCCACTACTCGGCAAGGCTGTGGCAGTTCTCTTGCTGCTACCGCTGATGCTTTGGGGCGTGCATCTGGTGGTGCCACTGCCCTGGCCACTGATTCTCTGGCGCCTGCACTGGGCTTGGGCGCGGCTGGGCACCAGCATACGAGACCGCATCAACCGACGGCGCTACTATGCCACCCAGACCTCGCGCCCGGCGATATCTCGAGCCTTGGGTGAGGCGGCATCGCCCCCTGCAGACGCGCGTGGCGTCAGAGCCACACAAAGCGCTCGGACAACCGCATCAGCGTCGACGCGCCCACCGCGACGCGCCCAGGAATCCGCCCCCCCCAAGCCCTCGCCCGGCTTGCCACCGCTCTCGCTGCTGGCAGAGGACCAGATCATAGAGGGCGACGACGCGCAGACGCGCTATCAGGCCGAAGTGATCGAAAAGACACTGGCAGCTTTTAGCGTGCCAGCCACAGTGGTCGAGTGGAATCGCGGCCCTGTAGTAACCCAGTTCGGCATCGAGCCAGGCTATATCGAGCGACAAGATGCCATGGGTAACACCCAGCGCCACAAGGTGCGCGTCAACAAGATCCTCGCGCTGCACAACGATCTGGCGCTGGCCTGGCGGCTGCGCCAATTCGCATCGAGGCCCCCATCCCCGGTCGCGGCCTGGTGGGCATTGAGGTGCCCAATCCCGAACGCGCACTCGTGGGCCTGAGGGGCGTCGTGGCCACGCCCGAGTTCGAGCGCATCCGGTCGAACCTGCGCATGGCGTTAGGTCGTGGCGTCTCGGGTGAGCCGGTGATAGCTGACCTGGCCCGCATGCCCCATTTGCTCATCGCCGGCGCTACCGGCACGGGCAAGAGCGTCTGCCTCAACGCAATCATTGCCTCGCTACTCTTACAGAACACGCCCGAAGAGCTGCAGCTCTTGCTGATCGACCCCAAACGCGTGGAGTTAACGCGGTTCAACGGGCTACCGCACCTGCTCTCGCCGGCACTGACCGATATCGAAAAGGTGATTCTTGCGCTGCGATGGGTGCTGACCGAGATGGACCGGCGCTACAAGGCCTTTGCACAAGCGGGCGCTCGCGACCTGCGCACCTACAACCGCAAACTCAAAGCACGCGGCGAGCCGCCCAGCCCAAATATCGTGGTGCTGATCGACGAGCTCGCCGACCTGATGCTGGTTGCCGCCGACGAGGTGGAGCGGATCATCTGTCGCCTGGCGCAGATGGCGCGCGCCACCGGCATCCATCTGGTGGTGGCCACCCAACGCCCCTCGGTGGATGTGGTCACAGGGCTCATCAAGGCCAACTTTCCAGCGCGCATCAGCTTTGCAGTAACCTCGCAGACCGACTCGCGCGTAGTGCTCGATACGCCCGGCGCCGAAAAGCTGTTGGGCGGCGGCGACATGCTGTTCATGCCGCCCGATTCTGCCAAGCTACTTCGCATCCAGGGGTGCTTTGTTTCCGACCACGAAGTGCAGGCGCTGGTGCGCCACTGGGTGTTGGCGGCGCCACAGCGGCCCGTATGGGCTAACCAGGGCCTAGCACTGGCCGAGGACGACGAAGACGTCAAGAGCGACGCGCCGCCGTGGGAGGGCATGTCGCTCCATGATGAAGGTCAGGAAGACGATGATGGTCTGCTAGCTCAGGCGGTGGCCATCGTCCGCGACAAGCAGCAGGCCTCGGCGTCTTTCCTGCAGCGGCAACTACGGGTGGGCTACCCTCGCGCAGCCCGCCTGATGGATCAGCTTGAGGAGTTGGGCGTGGTAGGCCCCGTGGGCACCGGTGGTCGCTCGCGAGCCGTGATTGCGCCCGCCGACGATGGGGGAGCATCGACCACAGCACCGCGATGATCCACGTAGGCACCAGTGGCTTTGGCTACCGCGATTGGGTGGGAAAATACTACCCACCAGAGTTGCCCGCGTCGCAGCGGCTGGCCTTTTATGGGGCCGAGTTCAGCGCCGTCGAAATCAACTCGTCCTACTATCGGCCCCCCACTGCCGCCAGTCTCATGGCCATCAGCCGGCGTGCGCCCGAGAGATTGCTCTTCACGGTCAAAGCGCCCAGCGCCATCACGCATCAGCGTGAGGACCTGGCGGCCAACTGTCGAGGCCTGGTCGACGCGCTGCAGCCCTGGTGCGAGCAGGGACGGCTGGGCTGCGTACTGGCCCAGTTTCCACATTCGTTCGGCAACACCCCGGCCAATCAAGGCTATCTGCGGGCGCTGGCCGAGCAGTTGGCTGCTGTGCCCACGGTGGTAGAATTCCGGCAAGAGGGCTGGGCGCGACGCAGTGTTTTCAGCCTGTTGCGCGAGCTAGGCCTGGGCATCTGCTGTGTCGATCAGCCAAGGTTAGCGGGGCTGATGCCGCCATTCGCGGTGCTGACCTCGCCGGTAGGCTATGTACGCTTCCACGGGCGCAACGCCGCCAAGTGGTGGCGCCACGATGAGGCCTGGCAACGCTATGACTATGCCTACAGCGAGTCAGAGCTCGAGCCCTGGGTGCCGCGCATCCAGCAACTGGCCGAACAGGCCGAGGTTGTGTTCGTATTCGCCAATAACCACTGGGAAGGGCAGGCTATCGATACGGCCCGCCAGCTCAAACTGAAACTCGGACTGCAAGCGGGGTTATAACGTGCCAACCGATCGCGTGAACCGATTGCGACAACAAAGCTATGAGGCCATCCCCACCATCTCGACAGAGCGGGCGCGGTTACTCACCGCCTTTTACCGCGAACAGATGGGCAAGCATTCCACGCCGGTGCTGCGTGCCCTGGCGCTCAAGCAACTGTGTGAGTATAAGACTGTCCACATCGGCGCCAATGAGTTGATCGTGGGCGAACGCGGCCCAGAGCCCAAGGCCACACCGACCTATCCTGAGCTCACCTGCCACAGCGTCGATGATCTGCGCATCCTCGCTTCACGCCCCAAAACCGCCTATGCTGTGAGCGCCCCCGATATCGCCCTGTATGAGCAAGAGATCATCCCCTTCTGGCAGGGGCGTTCAATGCGCGAGCGCATCTTTGCGCAAATGCCGCCCGAGTGGCTGGCCTGCTATGAGGCGGGCATGTTCACCGAGTTCATGGAGCAGCGCGCACCGGGGCATACCACCCTTGACGACAAGATCTATCGCCGCGGCCTGCTCGACCTCAAGGCCGACATCGCCGTGTCGCTGGCCGGGCTCGACCAGACGGAGCCCAGGGTGGCTGAGAAACGCGAGCAGTTGTGCGCCATGGACATCGCCTGCGATGCCGTCATTCGCTATGCCGAACGGCACGCCGACCTGGCCGAGCGCCTGGCTGCCGTGGAGAGCGACGCACGCCGACGCGTCGAGCTGCGACAGATCGCCCAGGTATGTCGATGGGTGCCGGCGCATGCGCCACGCACTTTTTGGGAGGCGCTGCAGATGTACTGGTTCGTACATCTGGGCGTGATCACCGAGCTGAACGGCTGGGATGCGTTCAACCCTGGCCATCTCGATCAGCACTTGGGGCCCTTTTACCAGGCCGATATCTCCTGCGGCGCCCTTACTCGCGAACGCGCCAAAGAGTTGCTGAGCTGCTTTTGGATCAAGTTCAACAATCAGCCAGCGCCGCCCAAAGTGGGCGTCACGGCGGCCGAGAGCGGCACCTATAACGACTTTGCTAACATCAACATCGGCGGCATGGATGTGCAGGGCCTCGACGCGGTCAACGAGGTGTCGTACCTGCTGCTCGAGATCATCCCCGAGCTACATCTACTGCAGCCGGGCAGCAATATCCAACTCAGCCAGGTGAATCCTGACGCGTTTCTCCAGGCCGCTTGCCGCGTCATTCGCCATGGATATGGCTACCCCTCGGTGTTCAATGCCGACATGGTAGTGCAAGAGCAGGTACGGGCAGGCAAGACGCTCGAGGATGCTCGCCAGGGCGGCACCAGCGGGTGCGTCGAGACAGGCTGCTTTGGCAAAGAGGCCTACATCCTCACCGGATATCTCAATCTGCCCAAGGTGCTCGAACTGGCGCTCCATGATGGCCGCGATCCGCGCACCGGCCGGCAGCTCGGCCCTCACACGGGCGAACCCGCCAGTTTCAAGACCTTTGACCAGCTCTATGCCGCCTACGAGGCACAACTGGCCCATGTGGTCGGCATCAAGCTGGCGGGTAACGATCTGATCGAGCGGCTCTATGCTGAGGAGATGCCGGCCCCCTTCCTGTCGGCCATCACCGATGACTGCATCGCCACTGGGCTCGACTATCACGCCGGTGGCGCGCGCTATAACACCAGCTATATCCAGGGCGTGGGCATCGGCAGCATCACTGACAGCCTGTCGGCCATCAAGACGCACGTCTATGATCAAGCCACGATCACTCTCAGCGAGCTTACCGCAGCACTGGCGAGTGACTTTGCCGGGTATGAACCGCTGCGGCAGCAGCTCGCCAACCGCACTCCACGCTATGGCAACGACGATGACACTGCCGATGCGCTCATGCAGCGCGTCTTTGAGAGCTTTTACAGGCAGGTTGAGGGGCGCCCCAATCTGCGCGGAGGCGTCTACCACATCGACATGCTGCCCACCACCTGCCACATCTACTTTGGATCGGTGATGGGCGCCTCAGCAGATGGACGCCTTGCAGGGCGCCCTCTCTCAGAGGGCATCTCGCCGGTGCAGGGCGCCGATCGGCGCGGCCCCACGGCTGTGGCACGCTCGGCCGCCAAGATGGACCACCGCCGCACCGGCGGTACGCTCCTCAACATGAAATTCCAGCCGCACGTGCTGGCCAGCGATGAGGGCATCGCCAATCTGGCGGCACTGATCCGCGGCTATTTCGGCATGGGCGGGCACCACGTGCAGTTCAACGTGGTAGATGCGGCCATCCTGCGGGCAGCGCAAGCGCACCCCGACGAGCACCGCGGGCTGATGGTGCGCGTCGCTGGCTACAGTGACTACTTTTGCGACCTAAGCCATGAGCTGCAGGATGAGATTATCGAGCGCACCGCCCAGGCCGCCTTCTAGGATAAGGCGTAGCGCTTGACACGCTCCGGTGCGGCGCTAGAGTTGAGATGGATACGGATGGCGACCGAAGCCCAGCCTGGCTCACGCGATTACTGTTTGTGCAGCGCCAACAACACCTACGTTCTCGGTGCCGCCCTGTCGCCAGGCAGAGACCAGGCTCGTAGAGCGTGTGCTGCTCGATAGTGGCCCAAGCCAGGCGCATAGTGCTCAACAATCAGCGCGCCGAACGATTCAAAGAGGAGTTGGCTGTTGGCAGGCGGTGCCAGACGACGTGGTGCAATGGCCGATATACCTCCAGGCAGCGAGATCATGGCGATCGCCAGTGTGCCGTGGGAACTGGGCTGGCTGCGGATCGCAGCAAGTGAAAGCGGCATCTGCCGCGTTTCACTGCAGCAAGATGAGGCGACCTGGCAGGGGTACAGCCTGGTGGCACAGGCGCTGGCTGCTGATGCTGCAGCCCAATTGCGCGAGTACCTGGAGCGGAGACGCATCCGCTTTGACCTGCCGCTCGACCTGAGTGTTGGTAGCCCCTTTCAGCAGACGGTGTGGCGCGCCACGCTAGAGGTCCCCTTTGGGCTGCATGTCGCCTATGGCCACATCGCTACCACCATCAACATGCCCCAGGCGTGCCGTGCGGTGGGCCAGGCGCTCAAGCGCAATCCCCTGCTGATCCTCGTCCCGTGTCACCGTGTGGTGCGGATGCGTGGCGGGCTGGGTGGCTTTCGCGCCGGCGAAGACGCCAAGCTTTGGCTACTGCGCCACGAAGGCGCTATTCTGCTCTAGCCCTTGTGTGGCTGAGATAGCGTGAGCGCCGTCTGATGTGCGGCGGCTCAACGAACCCCATGATCTCCTCAAGCTCGACGATCTGCCGATCGATCAGTCGGAGCCGATTGAGTTTGCGGCGACGCTGATAGCGCGCCCAGACTCGCTTAAAGGGGTCGAGCGGGCCCCGCAAGGGCTTGGCCAATAGCACCTCGATCTCACTGATGGCGCGGTCGTCATCCACCTCGATCAGCAGCCGATGCCAATAGCCCGCCTCGTAGCGCGAGGTCATGGCGCGTTCGCTGAAAAAGAGTGTGATCTCGGCCAGCATCTCGATGGCCGCCAGGCGATAGACCTCGGGCAACTGATAGCGAATGGCGGTACGCAGCTTGTTGTAGGCCAGGCGAAAGAGATCGCTCGTCTCGGTTTCCAGCAGGTCGCGACGCGGCTCGATTCGCCGCTTGGCCATAGTGGCTACGTTGTGGTGCCCCTCTACAAAGGCGTCCTCGGCGTCTTTGTACGCATAGAGCATTTCGGCATCGAACCGTCGCCCACAGAGGTTACAGGCGAGATCGGGGTGATCTCGCAAGGGCAATAGCTGCCCATCGCAATAGGGGCAGTCATAGCATGGCTCGGCCGCGGGCGGCGGTTCTGGCTCGTTCATCACGTCACCATTGTAGCGCCGCCCGGCCGGTTGCCACAAAGCGCTAGTCCAGCAGCCGCTCATCCAGACCCAGAGGCAGTGGCTGTGGCCGCTCAAAGGTGCTGTCGAGACGATGGTAGGCGCCCGTCTCTGCGCATTCGAGGAACCCCTGCATCAGGTCGAGCACATGGTAGGCCTGTGCCCCTGTCTGGCGATGAGCACGGCCGCTAACGATGGCGTGCGCCATGTCCGCCACGCCCATGCCCCATTGTTGCCGCCCCACGGTGTGCCCGTGGGTGAGGGGCACCTCTTCCCATTCGTCGCGCCCGCGCGCCAGGCATACTGGGCCATCCAAGGTGTTGGGGTCGGGAACCTGCAAGGTGCCCTCGGTGCCATAGATCTCGATGCGCGGCAAGCGCGAGTTCAGGGTGGCAAAGGTGGTGATGATGGTGCCAACGGCACCGCTGGCGAACTCGAGGGTGCCAGTCACATGGTCGGGCGTCTCAACCACGATCTTCTGGCCGTTGAGAGGCTCGCTGGTGATGGTACGCTCGCCAATGAGGATGGCTGCGGCGCCGCTCTGGCGCACCACCGGCCCCAGCAGTGTCGTCAGCGCCGTGAGATAGTAGGGCCCCATGTCAAACATCGGCCCAGCGCCCGGCTTGTAATAGTACTCGGGGTTGGGGTGCCAGTGTTCGTGCCCACGGCTCATCATAAAGGCCGACGCCGCCACGGGCCGCCCGATGGCCCCTGCATCGATGAGCCTGCGACAGGTCTGCAGGCCGCCACCCAGGGGCGTGCTAGGCGCAGCGCCCACACGCACACCGGCCGCACGGGCCGCCGCCAGAATCTCGGCGCCCTCGGCCCGATTGACGGCCAATGGCTTTTCGGTAAAGACGTGTTTGCCTGCGGCAATGGCCGCCAGGCTGATGGCCTTGTGGGCCTGCGGGTTGGTGAGGTTCACGACGATGCTGATCTCGGGCAGCGCCAACAGCTCGTCAACGGTGCAAGCGCGCGCGATGCCATATTCGGCCGCCGCCTGCGTCGCGCGCTCGGGAAAGGCATCGGCGCAGGCCACACAGTCCAGAATGTCAAAGCTCTGCACGGTGCGAAAATAGTTGCCGCTGATGTTGCCACAGCCGATGATGCCGATCTTGACAGTGTCCACAGTGCACTCCCCTACGGTATTGCTGTCAGAAAAGGGGCCACGCATGAATCAACGGCGCGGCCCCGCAGAATCAGTCGTTGCAGTGCTTGATGATAACCTGACCGTACAGGCCCCAGTCCTTGACGACATAGTCAGGCGTAAAGGTCTCGTCGGTGCGCCGGAACGAGCGCCAGTCCGTCCATGGCTCGCGTCCGGTGGCCAGGTGTAGCGGGCCCAGCATGTTGCGCGGGCTGCTGACTACCTCGATGCCAACATTGTTGATGCCGGGCCCCAGGTGGTCGGTGATGTCGAGGCCATTTTCCGACGCCCAGGGAATGTGCCCGGCCACAGCACCATTGACATGCACAGCCACGTCTACGGCCTCATAGTCTTGCAGGTAGACCCGCACACATTGACCCAGCTCGGGACGATAGTCAAAGGTGCCCTGGTAGATCATGCCACCTGCATAATGCAGATAACCCTGGCTCGTCCAATCGCCAAAGTGCAACGTGTCGGGCTCGACCACAATGGCGCGAGCCATGTCCACGGCAAAGTCACCGATGATAAAACAGTCTTCGAGCTCCATGTGGTTGGTATAGCTGCACGAGAGCTCGAGCACGTTCTCGCCCGGCTCAAGCTCGGGCAGCCGCACCTTGTGGAACGAGCGATCCAGATACCAGCCCGCGACCTCGTTGGGCACCGGCTCGCCATTGAGGGCGATCTCGAACTGGCCGGCGCCCTCGACCAGCAGATAGACAGGCCTCTCGGGCACATCGAGCACGTCAAAGAAAAACTGCAGCGTCAGCGACGTGCCATCGGCCGGATGCTCCTGAGTAGCCCACTTGTAGCGCTGCGGCAGCCCGTTGTAATAGTTCTGCCGCATGCCCAGCGCCTCGCGCACCTCGCTCTGGGCGCGCCAAACCTCCATCTCTTCCGAGTAGTCGCCACCGTCGAGGCTGTAGCTGCACATGTCGAGAGTGAGCACGTTGGGATCGGTGCGCACGAATTCACACTCGGGGCCCAAGAACTGGGCATTGTCGACGCGACGCGATACGCGGAACACCGGCATCACCCGCTCAACGTCACCCTCGACAGGGGCCGCCTGCGGATCGATCACATAGATCAACGAGCCGGCCGGCCCGATGCTGGTGTAAAAGCGCAACTGCCCATCCCGTGCCTCGGCCGGCAGCGGCGTCACCTTGCCGGTGAGGGCATCCCACTGCTCCAGGCGCCCTGTGCCCTGCAGTCGTAGCTCCAGATCATAACCGTTGTGGCGATCGCCGTTGGTGATGAAATAGGCCAGGCGGCCGTCAACGTCGCGCTGCATGTAGAGCAGGCGAGCGGCCTCTTGCCCATAGATGGTGCGCAGGCTGACGCGGCGCGGCACTGCAGCCTCGAATGCTGCCTGTAGTTGGCTGGCATCAGCAAGGTGCACCACGCCTGGCCGCTGCCAGAGCGCCAACAGGCGCTCACTGGGCTCGGCCTCGATCAAGCTGGGCGGCTCGCCTACCACGATGACCTGGCCGCCGGCGGCCAGATAGGCCTCGAGCAGGTCGACGGTGCTGCTCAAGACCGTCAATGTCTCTGGCGGCACCACCACCACCTGATATGGCGCACGGCCCACATAGAGCGTCTCGCCTTCGATGCGGCACGCCTCTGCCATGATCTGCTCGTCACCCAGGTCACAGTCATAGTGGGTGGCCAGCACGGCCTGCAAAAAGTCGTTGAACCGCTCGCCGTAGGCATCGACTGCAGCCAGGCTGTCGGCGCCCTCACCCAGCAGCGCCCAGCCTGTGGCGCCCGGGTGCAAGAGCAGTACATCGCGCACGGCCTGACCAGCCGTGGTGATGCTGCCCACGCGCGCAAAATAGTCCTCGACCACACCGTTGTACTTCCACCAGGTGGTGTTGTAGTTGAATGCAGGCGGATAGTCGCGCTTGCGGCAACCGCGCAGAGAGTAGAGCGCCAGGTGCTGACAGCGCAGGTTGACGCCCAGCACATATTGCCAGTCTCCCACCCACTTTTGCCCTTCGAAGGTAAACTCCCAGCTCGAGCAGCCATAGGTCTCTGAGAGCACCCGCTGGCGGTCGAACTGGCTGGCCACACTGGTGCACTGTTTGATGGTGATGTACTCGTGGTTCTGCTCGGTGAGCATGTCGATGCCGGGCACCTGCTGCCAGCGATAGTGCGGCATGATGGCCCCGCCCCGCATGATCCCCAGGCCCAGCTCGGCCTCGCAGAGATAGTGGCCAGTGAACGCCAGCCCATGCTTTTCGCACCACTGGCCCAGTTGCTGGCTAAAGGCCTCGGTGTAACGCTGGCTCACGGTGTACCAATAGTCATGGCGGGCCTTGAGGGCGCCCTCGCCGGCGTAGAACAGCCAGGGGAGCACATCCAAGAGCTCATAGCCGCGCCGCTCTCGGAAGACGTCCGGCATGGCGTCGGTCCAAGGCAGAGCGCGCCGCCCCGAGCGTACATTGACGGCAAACACATTGGGCTCGTCGGTAAAGATGCCCGGCACCGCCCCGCCAAAATCGGCGCCGATATCCTGGCTGTAGGGCTCATAGGTGATGTCGAGAAAGGCCGCCACAGCATCGGGGTTCATATTGTCGGCATAGGCGTCATCATTGAACCACTCGGACGGCCCCGACACCTCACGGCGAAAGACGAGCAGTGTCTCGCCGGCGCCCAGTTCGGTCGGTCCCTGCAATCGCTCGACAGCGGTCAGCGTTCCATCGTCCAGCCGAGCGCGGAAAACAGCGAGTACGTCGTCATCAGCAGGATGGCAGCACGTCTCTTCGACCGTGACCACTTTGGCCCGGAAGGCATCGCCGCCGCGCGCCGGCACCAGGCCGCCCGCCGCGCCCGAGGGCCAGCGGTCCTCGTCATACAGCCAGGCGTTCATGCCCTCTTCGCGAGCCACGCGCACGCATTCGCGGATGCACGCCATCCACTCCGGTCCCATGTATTCGGTCTCGAGGCCATCGCGCGAGTGCATGAAAAAGCCGCCCATGCCATGGGCCTTCATGTCACGGATCTGACGTTTGAGCTCAGCAGGCTCGAGCTTGTCGTTCCACGACCAAAAGGGCGCCCCGCGTAGCGAGGTAGGCGGATGAGCAAAGGTCTTGCGCAGCTTGTCCATGGTGCGTCTCCTTGCGTCTATGCAGCGATCACCGGATTGCGCAGTACGCCAATGCCAGCGATCTCGATCTCAACGACGTCGCCTGCCCGCAGGAACACCGGCGGCTTGCGGGCAAAGCCGACGCCCGAGGGCGTGCCGGTCATGATCACGGTGCCCGGCGGCAAGGTCATGGCCTCAGAGAGATAGGCCACAATGTGCCGGCAATCAAAGATCAGATCGTCGGTGTTAGAGTGCTGCATTTCGCGGCCGTTGACCCGCGACATGATCTCGGCGTTATCGGGGTCGAGGTCGGTTTCGATCCACGGGCCGAGGGGGGCAAAGGTGTCGAACGACTTGCCCCGCGACCACTGGCCGCCATCCAGGCGCAGCTGACAATCGCGAGCGCTGACGTCGTTCGCACATGTATAGCCCAGCACATAGTCGAGGGCCGTTGCGGGTGAGACATGCCTGGCCGTCTTGCCGATCACAATCGCCAGCTCGCACTCATAGTCAACTTCATCGGGTGCAATGCGCGGCAACATGATGGGGTCGTCAGGACCGCACACAGCGGTGTTGGCCTTGATAAAGAGCACCGGCCGCTCGGGGATGGGCGCGCCACTCTCGATGGCATGCGCACGATAGTTGAGGCCGATGGCGAGGATGTTGGGCGGCTGCACCGGCGCCAACAGGCGCACGTCGGCAAGGGCATGGCGCTCGCCGGTAAGCCGATAGTCGCCAAAGGGCGTGCCCTGGAGAAACTCGGCCTGTAGATCAGCCGTCACCATGGCATAGCTGACGCGATCGCCCAGGGCGACGCGGGCAAAGCGAGTCATATGATGATCCTCCTGAGTGCTGGCTGAGGTCGATTCTAGCCCTGCCAATGATGGCCGTCAACGATACGCATTCACCACCAGATTGCCCAGGGGCGATTGTGCATTGTGTCCGGTTGGCGTATACTGACTGGCACACGTCACCGTGACGGTGACAGTGCAGCGGTTGCTGCCATTAGCGCCGCGCGATGGGGCCGGACCTCTTCGTGCGGCGCGTCTCTTTACTCTGCCGACACCAAGGAGCGATGCACATGAAGGCGTTAGCTAGGAACGTGAGCAGCATCGAACGTTCACCCATTCGGGCGATCTTTGATCGAGCTGCTGCCTACGCCGACGCTATTCACCTCGAGATTGGGCAGCCAGACTTTGCGCCGCCGGCGCATGTGGTCGAGGCCGCCTGTCGCGCTGCCCGCGCCGACTATACCGGCTATACCGCCAACGCGGGCATGATGTGCCTGCGTGAAGCGGTGGCCGCCAAGCTCGACCGCGAGAACGACCTGCAGGTCTCGCCCGACAATGTGGTGGTCACCATCGGGGCCATGCAGGCCGTGCACGCCAGTATGGCGTTGCTGCTCGAGCCGGGCGATGAAGTGCTGCTGCCCGATCCGGGCTATGGCAACTTTTCGATGGCGGCACGTCTGCTTCACGCTGTTCC
The DNA here is from genome assembly GCA_012729155.1 of Chloroflexota bacterium. GTDB lineage: Bacteria > Chloroflexota > Anaerolineae > UBA1429 > UBA1429 > JAAYDS01. The sequence goes on from JAAYDS010000337.1 coordinate 16,675, forward strand.
TCGCTACTATGTGACCTCGCAACAGCACAGGTTTGAGCCCGATTTCGACCAGCTCGAGTCGCTGGTCAACGAGCGTACCAAGGTGCTGTTCATCACTAGCCCGTCCAACCCTACGGGCGCCGTCTATTCGCGCAAGGTGCTGCAAGCCTGCATGTTGTTTGCCCAGCGTCACGATCTCTTTGTCATCTCTGACGAAACCTATGATCGCCTGGTGTATGAAGGAGAGCACCACAGCCCCGCCAGGTGGGATCAGGACGGCCGTTGCATCTCGATCTTTACGACCTCAAAGACCTATGCGATGACGGGCTGGCGCGTGGGCTATGCGGCCATGCCCCCGTGGATGGCCAAGGAGCTGGCCAAGATCCAGGAGCCGGTGGTCTCTTGCGCCAACACGGTGGCACAGCTGGCCGCTACAGCGGCGCTGATGGGGCCGCAGGATTGCGTTGAGGCAATGCGTCTGGAGTACAAGCGCCGACGCGACCTGGCTGTGGAGCTGGCGCTCGATAACGAGTTGCCGGTCTCTTTTCCTCACGGCGCCTTTTACATGCTGGCCGACATCTCTTCGCAGGCGGCCGATTCGGTCACGTTCTGTCAGCGCCTCCTTGATGAGACCCACGTCGCCGTCGCGCCTGGCATCGCCTTTGGCGCCCATTCCGATGGCTTTGTGCGCATCTCGTTATGCGCCAGTGCCGACGCCATCTCGGCGGGCATTCCGCTCCTGGCTGAGGCACTGCACCAGACCAGTGGCTGACACCGCGTATCACCCCAACCATCGTCAGAGGAGTTGGCCCTGGGGCGTGCGTTGACGCCTGGCGATGTTGTGGGTATGATCGCCGTCTGATGCCAAAGGAGGTTCCTGCGATGCCTATCATCGCAACCCAGGGCCTGTCGATGCGTTTTGGCAACGTTCAGGCTGTCAACGATCTTGATCTCCAAGTTGAGCAGGGGCAGGTGTTTGGCTTTCTGGGGCCCAACGGCGCCGGCAAGACCACCACCGTCCGCTTGCTCAATGGCCTGCTAGAACCCACCGCGGGCGATGCCACCGTCTTTGAGATGGATGTGCGCACCCAGGGCGCGCTGATCCGCCGAGAGACGGGTGTGCTCACCGAATCGCCCAGCCTGTACGAGGCCCTCACCGCGCGCCAGAATCTGGCGTTCTACGGCGACCTGTATGGCGTGCCTCAAGACGCCATCGCCCATCGTGTGGATGAGGTGTTGGAGCGCTTTGGGCTCGACGAGCGCGCTGACGACAGAGTGGGCGGCTATAGCAAGGGCATGAAGCAGCGGCTGGCGCTGGCGAGAGCCTTTATGCATAAGCCCAGACTGCTCTTCCTCGACGAGCC
>JAAYDS010000338.1 GCA_012729155.1 Chloroflexota bacterium
AAAGTCGATGAGCATGAACAGCGCATCGCCGACATCAAGTTCGAGTCATACGGATGCGCGTCGAACATCGCTACCGGCTCCATCATCACCGATCTGGCCAAGGGCAAGACGCTCGAAGAGGCGCGCAACATCACTTGGCAACAGGCCTCAGACGCTTTGGGCGGCCTGCCCGCCATCAAAGTACACTGCTCAGTGTTGGCCGTAGACGCCCTGCGCTCGGCCATTCAGAACTATGAAGAGCGACATGGGCTTGTCACAGAGCAGACGCCCACCACACTCGATGAGCTGCGGCGGCGCCTCAAGCATGTGATGAACCCTGCCGTGGGGCTCGATATCGTACGGACCAAGTTGGTCAGTGAGCTCGCCCTCGACGACGGCGTCGTGCGAGTGGTGCTCGACCTCTCCAGCGATCATCAGTTCGGAAACAACATTCGCGAAGAGATCCTCGAAAGGATCGAGCCGCTCTGGGACGTCCATTCGGTCGACATCGTCTTTGGGAGAGATTGATCATGGCAGAGATTCGCGTTGATGTGCGCGGAGAGACCTGCCCTGTGCCATTGGTCGAGACCCGCAAGGCGTTGCGACGAGCTCAACCGGGCGATGTGCTGGTAATCGCTGGCACCCACCCTGCCTCAAAGAAAGAGATACCGATGGCCGCCGAGGCGCTCGACCTGGAACTGATCGGCGTCGAGGGCGCCGACTCGGACTGGACTATCCGCATCCGGCGTTAGGGGGTGAGCATGTCAGAACGCACCACCATCGTCGTGCAGAGCGGCGATATGGACAAGCTGTATAGCGCGCTCATCATCGCCAATGGCTCACTGGCGATGGGCATGGAGGTCTCATTGTACTTTACGTTCTGGGGCCTTGAACGCCTCAAGAAGGGCGGCCTGGAACGTGGACCGCTCTCCAGGATGCACCTGTTAGGCCTGGGCAAGTGGATGGTCCGGCGCCGGATGAAGGCGGCGCGCGTCGCTTCTCTGGAGCGTTTGATGGCCGACTTTAGGGAGCTGGGAGGCAAGGTGCTGGCGTGCGAGATGACTATGGAGATCATGGGCATCAAGCGCCAAGACCTGCGCGAAGACCTGATCGACGCCTATGGTGCGGTGGGCTCTTACATCGCCGATGCCCGCAAGTCGACAGTGACGCTGTTCATCTAGGAGGTGCGATGCCTATCAACGAATCGCCACGAGGTATTGGAGAGGCCTTTCAGCGAGAAACGAGTTACATGCGAGGCCAGCTGTCAGAGCATCCGCTCGACTGGGCACATCAGCCAGAGCCGCTCAAGCACTATCCCGACACGCCGCGCATTGCCCTCGAGACCCCGCAGCTCAGCGGCGGCACCTCGCTGTGGCAGGCATTGCACGATCGCCGCAGCGTGCGCCGTTACAGCGCCGCATCATTGACGTTGGGCGAGGTGTCGCGTCTATGCTGGGCGGCGCAAGGGGTTACCGAACAGCACGGTAACCACCTCAGGCGCACTGTGCCCTCGGCTGGAGCTCTCTACCCCATCGAGACGTATGTGGTAACCACCCGCGTCGAGGGCATCGAGCAGGGCGTGTATCACTATGCTGTTGGCGAGCACTCTCTTGAGCAGCTCAAGACGGGCGCCTACGCCGAGGCAGTAGCCCACGCTGGGCTCGACCAGGGCATGCTTCGCGAAGCAGCCCTGGTGTTCGTATGGACCGCCATCTTTGAGCGCTCGATCTGGAAGTACGCTCAACGTGCGTATCGCTATGTCTATCTCGATGCAGGGCACATTGCCCAGGCCGTGGCCATGGCAGCTGTTGGCCTGGGGCTAGGGAGTTGCCAGGTGGGTGCGTTGTACGATGACGAGGTCAATGTCCTCATTGGCATCGATGGAGAGCGTGAATCTACGGTTTACATGACGGCCATCGGGCGCCCTGCCTGAGGCCACCGAAAGTCGCTGGCAAGCATAAGGCGAAATGAGGCTGCGATGAGATTGATCGATAGACTCCGAGCCTGTGGGACGATCCGCGAAGGGCCACTGGCCTGCAACCGTTGCGGTGCGGAGTTCACAAAGAGCTGCATGCGCCTGAGCCGCCTCGGAGATCCTGTTTGCCCAAGGTGCGGCAGCGTGGATATCGCGCATCGTGCTACGCGCCCAGAACGACTGCGCTCATTCCTAATCGACTACAATACCTATTGAAAGCCCTTCCCCTGGTAGCCCTGGTGCAGGGCACTTGAGGGCAATGCGAAGGACAGGTATAATAGACATGATCCTACCGGATGCTCATTATCCCTAGGAGGTTTTGATGATGACTCTGCAAGGCAAGCGCGTAGCGATTCTGGTCGAGGACATCTACGAGGATCCCGAACTCTGGTACCCTTACTATCGACTGCAAGAGGCCGGCGCTGAGGTGACGCTGGTAGGGCCCCGGAAGACGACCTACACCAGCAAGCACGGCTATCCGGCCACGGCCGATGTGGCCGCGGACGAGGTTTCGGCCGACGACTTTGACGGCATCGTCATCCCAGGTGGCTTTGCGCCAGACAAGTTACGCCGTTATCCAGCGGTTTTGGCTTTGATCAAGGGCATCGACGCCAAGGGCGGCCTGGTGGCAGCGATCTGCCATGCGGCCTGGGTGGCTATATCGGCTCGTGTGGTGGCGGGCAAGCGCGCCACTTGTGTTGGCGCCATTAAGGACGACTTGATCAACGCCGGAGCAGAGTATGTAGATGAGGCCGTAGTGGTCGATGGCAACCTGGTCACGTCGCGCACGCCAGCTGACCTGCCGGTGTTCTTGCCAGCCATCATCGATCAGCTCAAGTAGCTGCTCGCGCTCACATGTGAGGCACGCAGAGAAGGCTCTGCGTCAGGCGTTCAGTCGGATTGATTTCACACAGGAGGATGCAGACATGTCGTTCGGAGAGCTTTTGCAGTCGGCCGACTGGAAGAAGGAAAAACACGTTCCCGTCATCGAGTGCGCCGATGTCGTCAAGGCAGACGAGTACTTTGACGTCACGGTCAGCCTGGGCAAAGAGGTGGCACACCCGAACACTACAGAGCACCACATCAGCTACATCACCGTCTACTTTAAGCCCGAGAGTGGCAAGAATCCGCATCAAGTGGGCCATTTCGAGTTTTCGGCTCATGGTGAGTCGGTCAGCGGCCCTAACCAGGGACCGGTGTACACCTTCCATGGCGTGAGCACCAAGATCAAGACCAGCGAGCCGGGCACGCTATATGCGGTGGCGTTCTGCAACATCCACGGCCTATGGGAAGCTACCAAAGAGATCAAGATCGGCTAGGACCTCATCTCTGCTGGAAAGGATAGCCCACATGCACCCTATGACCGAAGCCAACCTCAAGAGCGCTTACGCCGGCGAAAGCCAGGCCCACATGCGATATCTCGCCTGGGCCGACAAGGCCGAGCGGGATGGCTTTCCCACGGTGGCGAGGCTATTCAGAGCCGTATCGTGGGCCGAGCAGATCCACGCTACCAGCCACTTTATGGTGTTGCGCAACCAGGCGGGCGATGATCAAACGGTGGCCGGCGCGGTGTTCGGCTATGGTCCCACTGTTCAGAACCTGACGGGCGCCATCGGCGGCGAAGAGTTCGAGGTGGCTGAGATGTATCCCGCCTACATCGCCGTGGCCAAGCTACAGGAAGAGACCAGCGCTGTGCGCAGCTTTGAGTGGGCCCTGGAGGCCGAAAAGACGCACGCTGCGCTCTACACGCTCGCCAAGGCAGCCGTCGAGGTTGGCAACGATCCGGGATTTGAGGTCGTGAACGTCTGCTCTCGCTGCGGTCACACATTGGTGGGCGAGGCCCCCGATGTATGCCCCATCTGCGGCGCTAGGAAAGAGACCTACAGGGCCTTTTAGCGCGCTCTGAGACAGAGAGAGGGTCGGCGATCCTTGGGGGACTGCCGACCCTCGTCTTGCGTTCGCACGGCAGCCGCGGCCATGCCGCTCCGCGTGCTCAACAGGCGGGCCTCACTGGTCGCTGGCCTCAGCGCGACCAGCCACGCTCAGCAGCAACAGCGCCAGCGTCAACACGCCGATCGTCAGCAGTGCGCTCATCGCCTCTCCCTCCTGTCAAGCCTTTCACCGCAGTAGACGTTACAGGCTAACTGCCGGTTCCACTGCTGGCAGGGCAGTTGCCTCAACAACCCACAACTGAAATCAAGAGCGTGTTCACTCAAATGGTGATCGCGCCGAGCGATGATGGCCAGGTCAGTTGACTCACCCTAGTTGCCCAGCCGCTTCGTGGTCGCGTTGGGTAAAGTCGCCAAGAACGTCTTGCGGCATTGGGTGGCGCCCCGGACGTTTGAGCTGGCACCTTTTGTTGCTGGTAGATGGTGGAACGCACCCATCTGGGGTTGACCATATCGCAATGGGCGCGCCGGCTTTGCTGCGCAGTGGTCAACGCGCCGGTCTCGCCGGCGCTGTCGAACGGCCTGCAGGCGCGATCGAGGCGATAGCGTATATGGTGTTGCCCTGAGGCGGTGCGTACGATCCCCTGGCGCCCAGGCGCATGATCTGCTGGAAAAACCTGCAGAGTCACATGGCGTAAGACACCCAGATGCTGGCGTGTGAGGCAGATCGTCTCCCATCCTGGCAATCCGCCGCTCGCGGCCAGGCCCTGCCCTCTGCTTGAGAGGATCTAGCATCTCTTACATCGGCTGCACAGCCGTACTCTGCCTGCATCTATGCCAGGGCTCGTCACGCTCGCTCTCAGCGCAGTGCGCGGTGAATGTGGTTGGTTGCAGCCATAAACCGACGGACGTAGAATAGCCGTCGGCTTGTGGCTCAGCTTGTGCTCGTTGGTGTCCGCAAATGATGGCTCATCCGCAAACGAATGGAATCCGCGCCTTTGTACCGCGTACAGATCTGGCACAGCTTGCTGATCTGATCGACGCCGCGTTTGGCGATGAACTGCGCCGTACCGGCAATCGCCTCACCGATGAGATGCGCCAACTGGCCACCTGGGGGTCATTGCTCGGCCTGGCCGCAAGCAGCTGGCCTCTGTACCACGGTTGCGTGTGGGTCGAAGACAAGCGGATCATCGGCAACGTGAGCTACAGCCGCGAGCACGGCCACGACGAATGGCAGATCAGCAACGTGGCTGTATATCCCGAGCACCGTGGTCGCGGCATCGCTGGTCGGCTGCTAGACTGTGCGCTAGAGGACATCAGGCGCATGGGCGGGCAACGCGCCTACCTGCAGGTCAACGTCGACAACGTTGTGGCGCGACGGCTGTACTTGCAGCGTGGTTTTCGCCTGTTCGATACCATTGTGGAGTTGGGCTTGTGGCCCCGCCCGGGCACGATCATTCCCGAAGCTTCACGCCGCGTCGAGCCGGTGGCTTGGTGGCAGTCACGACGCATGGTTGAGCTCGCGCGTCAGGCGCTGCCCCCTAGCAAGCTGCAAGCACGCCCACATATCCTCGAGCAATACCGGCCTAGCCTGTGGGCACGACTATCGCACGCTCTGCTGCTCGATCCCCTTGACGGTAGATGCGATTGCGCCGTTATCGAAAGTGGCGCGCTGGTGGCGATTGGCAGGCTATGGAGTTCCTCGGCTCGGGGGCCACTCGAGTTGGAGCTGCTCGTGCACCCGCTTCAGCGCGGCCAATGGGAGGTCGAGCTAACGCGGGCGCTGTTGGGCCAACAGGTCGGGAGGGCGCGCCAGATACGAGCACATGTTACGACGGCTCACCCCGAGGCGACGGAGGCGCTCAGGATGCACGACTTTGAGCAGTTGCGCACCCTGGATGAAATGGTGCTGACGATCTAGCCTCGCTGTGAACGGCCGCGGCCCTCGTGAGCACCAGATGCAGCTGCGCGCGTCGACTTGACCACGCTATAGACCGCCAACGAAACAAACAGTGCGCCAACCGCCAGAAAGATAGCGCCGCGGATCGGTCGTGGAATGAACTGCAGCGTCAGGTAGTAGACATAAGCTGGAAAGGCCTGAACGCGGTAGAGATGCGTCATGAGGTAAGCGATGCCCAGGCTCAGGCCCAGCCCACCGACGGTCAAGAACACCAGCCACCGCGTGATGTCGCCAAGCTGCAGCCTGGCACCCATACGCCTGGCCTGGCTCTGGCGCGCCTCTGGCGATAATGCAACCACCAGGGGTAGATCGTCACTACCGGCTTCAGCCGCGAACTCGATCGGTATCTCGACAGCCGGATCTCTGGGAGCGCCCACTGTGGTGGCGATCTCTTGCTCAATGGCGATGAACTCGGCCGCACGCGGCAGATCAGGTGCCACCGCAAAATCCTTGCCGACATCAGACGTGGCCAACACCTCTTGCACGCTACGATCGCCCAACACCAGAATGGGTCGAACGCCTGCCGCCTTGGCGGTGATGACATCGGCCACGCAGTCTCCGATGAGGAAAGACGAGGACAGATCCAGCGCAAAGCGGCTCGCCGCGCCCCACAGGATGCCTGGCGAGTCCTCCCAGCAGTGGCAGCTGGCGCCAGGCTGATGGCCACACACCACAGCGACATCCACGCGTCCGGCTGCATTCTCGATCTGCGAGATCATCTGCTGTAGAGATGGCGGGAGTTCGTCACCAGATCCGGCGAAGTGGTCATAGACCACAACCATCGTCTCGGGGCCGCCGAGTTGCCGCACCGCCTCCAGTGTGGCAGGCACCAGTCGTGGAGTCGACTCATCGAGCTCGTGCGTGAGATGGCTATCTCGCAGTATGGTCTGGCTTCGGATAAAAACTGCCTTCATATCGGCTCCTCACCGGCCCGCCTGACTCGGACGCGCGGGTGCTGTGTACTAGGCGTCGGCCACAGAGACCGTCGCGCCTTCGACGCGCTCGCCACCCATGGTGCACTCTCCGCGGAAAATGCCGCCCTCGTCGATGAGCAGCGAGGCCACGCGCAAGTTCCCAAACACCCTGCCCGATGGCAGTATCTCGAGCCTGCCGCGTGCAATGATGTCGCCTTCAACAGCGCCCCACACCTGCACCACCGACGCCTCGATTGTCGCAACCAGGCGGGCATCTGGCCCGATGATAACATTGCCTGCCGTCTCCACGCGCCCCTCAAATTGGCCATCGATGCGAATGTTACCATCAGAAACGAGATCACCTGTGAACCTGGTGTTGCTGCCCAGCACGTTATCGATCTTGCCGATAGCCGCGCCAGGCGCGCTACTCTTCTTCAGCAGTGCCATTTACCCATTCCCTCCCACCGACTCTGCTACGGCCCGAACACCTGCCCCCTGCCCCGCCAACAGAGTATCGTTGCTAGAATTCCGAGCGCGCTCGATGGCCTGCTGCTCCTCTGTGGTGAGTTGGTAGGGCGACGCCCAGTGCGAAAGCGGCTTGGCATAGATGCGGGTCAGGCCCCGGGCGTGCAGACTGCTGATAACGACGCCCTGCCCTCTAGCGTCGGCCAGCGCAAGAGCGAAGGACTGGTCGCCGCCCGTGTCGTCAAAGGGGTTGAAGCGCACCATGCCCAGGCGTTGGACGCAGCCACTCACCTGCGCCCCAAAGGCCTCGACCTGATTCACCCCATGCTGTATCTGGTCGAGCGCCGTGGTCACCTGGGCCACATAGGTCTCCAGCGCATCATGCAGGCCTTGCTCATCGGTATGGGCAAAGACGCGGTCATATCTGGCGAAGAATCGGCGCTGCCGCACGATGGCGACCAGTGCTAACACCAGAGCCGCGGCGCCCAAGAGCGCGGCAGCAAGGCAGACCAACATCAGAGACTGTGGGAGCATCTGCAATGCACACAACCTGTCGGCTAGGATGAGCCTATTCTAGCGGCTGTCGCCGTCACGGTCAAAGGCTGCTGAGACCATCACCCCACAGGAACACTGCGCGCCAGGTCCAGCCTACGGTGTTGCCTGCCAGCTGCTGACGAAAAAGCGTTCTGACGCGCGCCAGTTCGCCATCACTGAGTGCAGCCTGCAGCCGCTGGCCATAGGTAGGCCTATCGCGGGGCACGAGATCGAACCAGCGCTCGACCTGCTGTGGCGTGATGAGCCGATCAGCAGAGAACTCGCGCTCGAGCGTCGCAACCTCAAAGCCAAGCCCATTCAGCGTGGCCACGATGCTTTCTGGGCGCCAGTTGACAAGGGGATCATCTGGATCAGTGTAGATAGCATCCTCGGCTGCGATGAGACGCTCGGCCAGGTCAGGGCCAAGGGCGCTCAGATCGCAGAGGTCATAGAGGCGCTGCCCATGGTATACTGCCGTCTCACATAGCGATATGCGGCAGCCCTGGGCCAGCAGGGGAGCCAGCGAGTTGAGCACCTCGGGCTTGTCGCGGCAAGACAACAAGGCGTTGCGCCCAACCACGACGTCGAAGCGGAGATCGCCCTGCCCCTGCTCTCGTAGCCAGTCGGCCAGCGCCCAGGGCTCGGCTAACGCCACGATGGGGCGCTCGACCGCAAGAAGCCGCTCGGCGATCTGCGCCAGACCTGCCGCTACCTCGGCATCGGCTGTCTGTGCCCACACTCCGCCTTCTGGAGCGCTACGCAACGCTTGCCAGGTGAGTAAGCCGGTGCCGGCGTTCAGATCCAAGACGCGATCATGTCGCCGAATCTGCGCATGCGACATAATCTCATCGCGGATCACACCCAGGTCACGGGCGGCACTGTCGATGGTACGCGCCAGCCATCGCTCCTGAGCGCTGTCGGCAGGGGTATAGGTGAGCACATCGCCCGAGCCGCCGGGCACCATAGCCGCGAGTTGGGCTTCACGACGGCGCGCCACATCGTCGCGAATCGCTCGTTCGCGGCCCACATCGCTGGGGTGGTAGAACACCTTGCCCTGTAACGCATCGGGGAGATATTGCTGCGCCACCCAGTGATCACGATAGGCGTGGGGGTAGAGATAGCCTTCGCCATGCCCAAAGCCCTCTTTGTCGCGACTGGAATCTTTGAGGTGTCGCGGCACCTCGTCCAGACGCTCGTTCTTGACGGCCTCGAGCGCATCAAAGTAGCCCATCACCGAGTTCGACTTGGGGCACGTGGCCAGGTAGAGAGCCGCCGAGGCGAGATGAAACTGCCCCTCGGGCAGGCCCACCTGCTCAAACGCCTCAGCCGCCGACTGCACCACCACCAGGGCCTGCGGGTCGGCCAATCCCACGTCTTCACAGGCCAGGATGAGCATGCGGCGAAAGATAAAACGAGGCTCCTCACCGGCATACACCATTTTGGCGAGCCAGTAGAGGGCGGCGTCGGGATCAGAGCCTCGCAGCGACTTGATGAATGCGCTGATCGTGTCAAAGTGATAGTCGCCCTCGCGGTCATACAGCACTGCCCGTTGCTGAATCGACTCTTCAGCCACGGCTATGTCCACGCGGATGGTGCCCTGCGCGTCAGGCGGCGTCGTCTCCACGGCAAGCTCTATCGCGTTGAGCAGCGAACGCGCATCGCCGTTAGACACCTGTACGAGATGCTCCAGCGCGTCACCGTCGATCTTAACATCGAGGCATCCGTAGCCCCGCTCTCGGTCTGTCAACGCCGCCTGAGCGATAGCACGCAAGTCATCGGCAGTGAGGGGTTTGAGCTGAAAGACGCGACTGCGGCTGAGCAGTGCTCGGTTCACCGAGAACCAAGGGTTCTCAGTGGTGGCGCCTACCATGAGAATGGTGCCATTCTCGACCCACGGGAGCAGCGCGTCTTGCTGTGCCTTGTTCCAGCGGTGAACCTCGTCCACGAACAGAATAGTGCGCCGCCCATACAGGTCGCGGTTCTCTTGCGCGCTCTTTACCACCTCACGCACCTGCGCCACGCCGTCGAGCACAGCATTCAGCGTCACAAACTGCGAATGCGTTGTATTGGCGATGACGCGGGCCAGCGTAGTTTTGCCGGTGCCCGGCGGCCCGTAAAAGATGACAGAAGAGATCTGGTCGGCCTGGATCGCGCGCCGCAACAGCCTGCCCGGGCCCAACACGTGATCTTGGCCAACGAACTCGTCGAGAACGCGAGGGCGCATGCGCGCGGCCAGTGGCGCCTGCTTGTCGGCCTGCTCACGCGCGGCGTGGCCAAACAGATCGGTCACCTTGACCTCCTCTTTGAGCGGCGCACCAGCCTCCGCTTGAGTTGTTGCCATGCAGACTTGGCCTGGTCGGCTTCGCCGGGCGTGATGTCGGCGGAGCTGTATCGTGCTGCCACGAATGCGTCAGTCAAGGTATCGGCACTCTCGGGCTCTGCGGTGGCGCTGCGCAACACATCATCATATTCGATCGGCGTCTGCGTAGGTTGGCGCGCGATGCCAGCCTCAGCGGCTCGGCGCACCGTCGCGAGATAGAAGAAGCGCACACGCTCGCGCTCGCTCAGCCTACCAACCGATAAGAAACGTCTTTGCTGGCTCTGCAGCTGCGGGTCTCTGCTGGCGCGCCAGTGCAGCACCCCTTCGCGCAGGCGCTCAACAGCCTCGCCAAGGCCTGCCCTGGCCCCACCCCACCAACCGCGGAGCCGCTGCCACCAGACAGACAACGAAAAGCCACGGAACAGGCCCCAGCGGTCACGCATAAAGACAATGACCGAATAGCCGACCAGTACGAGCAGCCCTGCCCAGAAGATCACCGAGCGCAGGAGGGGCCACCAGGTATTGCCACCGCCATCGGCAGCCACCACTTCGGGGGGCGGGGGTGGCGGTGGCTGCAACTCGAATGCCGTGTCAACCGGATCACCGCTAAACAAGCTTGCCATCAGGCTCACCAAGAGACTGACAACAAACAGGATGGCCAACACCACCTGTACGGCAATGTACCACACCCAGTTGATGACCAGCCCAATGGTGGCAATGAGGCCCACCGAGTAACCCACAGGCAACAGGGCTGATAACAGGCCTATCAGCGCCAGAAACACCAGTACCGCTACGAGCCAGCGCCGGCCGACGCGATCCCACACCGGCACGCGCTCGAGATCCCAGCCAGCTTTGAGTGCGGCATAGTGTGCCTGGCTCATCACAAGCAAGCCGATGGCAAAGTAGAGCAACACATTGACGATCACGCCCCGCGAGCGGCCGTGTTGAAGCAGCACCATGTCACGCACATCCACGCGCGCCAGACCCGCCAACAGAATCAGCAGGATCCCGCCGCCCAGAAAGAGGGTGCCCACCCGCTGCAACAAAGCGGCGCGGTCCTGACGACCGTGACGCGGCATGGTCTGCCATAGATAGCGGTCTAGCTCGGTAGAGGCCTGGTGCATCTCGTATTCGGCGGCATCGAGATCGCCAAAGGTGCGCGCCAGGAACAGCGCGGCGCCCCAGAAACCGGCTATCAACACTGCCGCCAGGATGAACCTCCCACTGAAAAAGGCGGATAGGTTCTCTGACCAAGCCCAGACGTCTTGCGAGAGCGTGCCGGCTGGCTGCCCCAGATAGAGGGCAAAACGCACCACCAGCAGAATGGTGACCCACTCGACAAAGCGAAACCGGCCACGGTCTTGCGCGGCCACGCCCCTGGCCGCCAGCAGGCGATAGGAGTGCATACTCTCGAGGCTGACCAGAAAGACCAACGCCACCCACACATACCCCGGCCAACTGGGGTCGATGAGCTGGCCGATCTGCGCCAGCGATATGGCAATGCAACTCAACATCGCCGCGATTGCGACAGATCGCGCCACAGTCACGTCCTCTTTGGGCCGACCGCTGCTATTGGCTGGCGACGTCACAGGCGCTCGTCCTTGCGCCACATGTCCAAGTCGCTCTCTTGCCAGACCAAGAGTGCCGCGATGTTGACCTGCGCGGCGCGCTGCTGCACCTGACGAAAAGCCTGCTGGGGGTCAGTAACCAGCAGAACCAGATGAAGGCCGCGCTGCTTGAGCCACAACAGTAGGCTGAACAACTCGTCATCAACGTCTGGCGTTATGATGATGACAGTGGCTCCCCAGGTCAGGCCAAGGCTAGCTTCACGTACGGTCTCAACGAATGAGAGGCTATGGCAGAGGCGCACGCGGGCAAGAATATCGAGTAGCTGCAGCAGGTGGCCCTGACCGCGCCCCGGGTCTAGCCCCAGGAACGATTCCTGACCACTCAACGGATCGAGGGCATTGCAGGCGAGGCCTACAGTTTGGCGCGCCGACACCAGGTGCGCCGCGATCGAAGCCGCTGTGGTGATGCCCAGCTCGCTTGCTGTGTAAAAGCGCGCAATGCCATAGTCCTCTTGCCGCAGGTTCAGCACCACCAACGCCTCGATGGAAATGGCCGGCTCAAAGCGCTTGACCTGCAGCTTGCCCTGGGCCGCGCTGGTGCGCCAGTGAATCTTCCTGAAGCTGTCGCCGCGCACATAGTCCCGCACGCCAATGAGTCGAGTAGGGTCTTCGTAGAGCCGCTCTTTGACTGGGATGCTGCCAAAGGGAGATTGCGCCGGCAGGCCTAACTGGCTGAGCGGCAGCACCCGCGGGTAGACCAGCAGTACACGCTCTTGAGCCTCTCGTTGGCGGCTGCGCTGCAGGCCAAACAGGTCGCCAGATTCCAGGGTGAGCGGGCCCAATGTGTAATAGCCACGCTGACGGCAATCGAGCTCATACTCAAAGTCGCGTCGCTCATAGGGCCGCAACACCATCACACCCTCGAAAGCCTCGGCACGGCGCAGCGACACCGGCGTGCTCTCGTGCAGACGTAGCCAGGGCAGAGGCAGCGCCGTCTTGCTGGTGAGTTGAATGCGAACAGTGGCTCGCTCACCCACAAACACGCGCTGAGGATAGTCGAAGCGATAGGTCACCCGTTTGAGCGCCTGGTCGACCCAAACGCGCGCCAGGAGCTGCACCCCAAAGATAAAGTAGAGCACATAGAAGAAAAAGTCGACACGGAACGCCGCCGCGACGACAAAGAGCACCACTACATAGAGGATGAGGTTTGGCATTGGGCTCCTCTGCCGGCAGCGCTCAAGCCAACTCTCCGATGTCGAGCGGCGTCTCCTCGAGAATGGTCTGAAGCACGCCGGCCGCATTGCGCCCTCGCAAGGCGCTCTCTGGCTTGATGATGATGCGGTGGCCCAGCACCGAGGCGTAGAGATGCTTGACATCGTCTGGCAGCACATAGTTGCGCCCGCGAATGGCGGCCAACGCCTGGCTGGAGCGATACAGCCCCAGGCTCCCTCGCGGGCTGGCGCCCAGAGCCAGATCGGGGTGCCGCCGCGTGGCCATGACCAACCTGAGTATGTAGCGACGCACAGTCTCGTCGACGTGAACATCCCACACCGTGGGCTGCAGCGCCGGCACCTGCATTCCATCTACCACCTGCCCAAGCGTGACGATGGGATGCACTCGCTGCAGATTGAGTAGAACGCGCTCTTCCTCTTCCTCACTCGGGTAGCCCAGGCTGATGCGCATCAGAAAGCGGTCGAGTTGCGCCTCGGGCAGCGGGAAGGTGCCCTCATACTCGATGGGGTTCTGCGTGGCCAACACCATGAAAGGTCGCGGCAGCTCGCGCGTCTCGCCATCGACGCTTACCTGATACTCGCCCATAGCCTCGAGCAGAGCCGACTGGGTCCGTGGCGTGGCACGGTTGATCTCATCTGCCAACAGAATGTTCACAAAGGCAGGCCCTGGGCGGAACTCGAAGGCGCCCGTGCGCTGGTCAAACACCGAGACACCCGTCACATCGTTAGGAAGCAGGTCTGGCGTGCACTGCAGCCGCTTGAACGAGCACCCCAGTGATATGGCCAGGGCCCGCGCCAACATGGTCTTGCCGACGCCCGGCACATCCTCGATCAGAATATGCCCCTCGCACAGCAGCGCCACGATGGCGCGCTCGATGGCGCTGTGCTTGCCCACTATGACGCGCTCGACGTTGGCGGTGACGGTCTCGGCGAAACTCGCGATAGCACTGACCTGCATGTCCGCTCCTTGCACCTCTCTGTGTCAGACATTCTAGAGCGTTTCTGGGCTTGCCGCAATCGCCCTGCACCACATCGAGCGCCCCAACACCGTCGTTGTGCGGCATGCGCGCCTCTGCTATAATCGCCCCGTCATTCGAGCCACCTAGTAAGGAGGGCGTCATGTACCAGAGACTGATCATCGTGGGCCGGCTGGGCCGTGACCCAGAGATGCGCTACACCCCACAGGGCACCCCCGTCACAAGCCTCAATGTTGCCACAGACCGGAGCTGGACAGACCAGAGCGGCCAGCGTCAGGAGCGGACGACCTGGTTCCGCGTGTCAGTGTGGGGCAGACAGGCCGAGAGCTGCAACCAGTACCTGGCCAAGGGCCGGATGGTGCTCGTCGAGGGCGAGATCAACGAGCCGCAGGTCTACCAGCGGCGAGATGGCGAGTGGGCCGCCTCACTCGACGTGCGTGCGGTCAATGTACGCTTTTTAGGCGGGCGTGGTGACGAGCGCGGCGACGAACGCGGCCCATCGCAGGGCGGACCGAGCGACACGGGCTCATCAGACTCGAACCAGATTCTGGACGAGGAAGAGATCCCCTTCTAGCCCCGCAAACCGTAGGTAACGCCGGAGGGGCAGCCGCTCCTCCGCGCACCTTTTCGATGCAAGCTGACGGGAGCAGTGCAGTATGAAGGTGTTGCATGAGCCCACTCTGGCAGTGGTCAATGGCGCAGTGTACACAATGGACCGCTCGTGGCCCAGCGCTGAGGCGGTGTTGGTGCGCGGCGAGCGCATCATAGCCGTCGGCAGCACAGACGAGATCCGCGCCCTCGCGCCACAGGGCACCCAAGAGATCGATGCGTGCGGCGGCGCGGTGCTGCCAGGTTTTGACGACGCCCATCTGCACTTTGTCAGTTACGGACTCTCGCTGCAGCGGCTGCTACTGGCCGATGCCCCCAACCTCGAGACGGTGCAACAGCGCGTAAGAGAGCGTGCGAGGATCGCCGATCAAGGCTGGATCCTCGGCAGAAGCTGGAACCACAATACGTGGCCCAGGCCAATTATGCCGAGTCGGTACGACCTGGATGGTGTGGCCAGCACCACCCCTGTAGCACTGACATCGAAGGATGGCCATGCCATCTGGTGTAACACGGCCGCACTGCGGCTAGCAGGCATCGATCAGGATACGCCCGACCCGTCTGGGGGGCGCATCTTGCGCGAGGACGACGGCTCGCCCAGCGGC
>JAAYDS010000339.1 GCA_012729155.1 Chloroflexota bacterium
ACTGCAGCCTGCCACTCGGTGAGGCGATAGTTGCTGGCCAGCCCCACATGCTCGTACCAGCCACCGTCGGGGCGGCGCCCCACGTTGACCACAGACCAGCAGCGCTCATGCCAGTCAGCGCTGTTAGTGAGGATGATGCCCCCCTCGCCAGCAGTGATGTTCTTTGAGTTCTGAAAGCTAAAGGTGCCCATGTCTCCGATAGCGCCCACATGGCGCCCACGCCAGGCGGCACCGTGTGCCTGAGCGGCATCTTCGATTAGTGGCAGGTCGTGCTCTTGCGCGATCTGCGCGAGAGCGTCCATGTCTGCCGGCTCGCCGCCGATGTGCACAGCAATGATGGCCTTTGTGCGCGGGGTGATGAGTGCCTCGACTTGGCAGGGGTCCAGATTCCAGGTGTCGGGCAGCACATCGGCAAAGCGCGGGATGGCACCCACCAGCAAAGCAGCATTGGCAGTGGCCACGAACGAGTACGAGGAGGTGATGACCTCGTCGCCCCAATCCAGCCCGATGGCTCGCAGGCAGATCTCTAGAGCGGCACTGCCGTTTGTGCAGCAAACGCCATGAGCCGCCTCGTGGGCTGCGGCAAACTCGCGGGTAAAAGCGTCTACCTGCTCGCCACCCATCGACCACCATTCACCCGAGGCGAGGGTGGTGAGCAGCGCTTTGCGTTCCTGCTCGGACCACTGGGGCCAGTGCGGAAAGGGCCTCTGGCGCAACGGCTCGCCCCCGTCGATCGCCAGTCGAGCTGACATGGTCGCCTCCTGTTGGGGTGCATCGACCACGATGGTAGACGGAGGCGCTAACCGATGTCAAACGCTATATCTTGCGAGGGGCCTCTGCGCAGAGGCCCCTTGAGCAGCCTTGAGCTTGACTAGCGTTTGGGCACCGGGTGGTTGGCCAGCCGTGCATAGGGCAGCAGAGGCCCGCCGATGAGAGGGCGCGCATAGTCGATAAAGGCCTGCGTAACGTCGTTACCGGCTTTGTTCATATACTCACGAGGGAGCATGCGCTCAGCATTGGCGATGTTGGCCAACGAGCCGATCTCAGTACGGCAGCGGTATTCGGGGCCCTCTTCGCGTACCAGAGTGATCATAACGCCCGATTGACCCGCAATGGCGGCACGGACTGCCTCTACACCAGCCCGATAGGCCTCGTCGCGGTCGACCGGCGACTGCAATTCGGCGAACGATCGCTGCAGATAGGCTGGTTTGTCAAAGCGGGCGCGCATGCCCGTGCGCTCCTCGATGATCTGCGCGATGGTCTCGACGACGCCTGCCTTGACCTCGTGGCCAAAAGCGTCTTTGACGCCAGTGCTGGCGGCAAAGGCGGTGCCGTCTGCACGTCGCGCACCCTCGCTCACCGCAACAACGCAATAGCCATAGCGATCGTACATGGACTTGACGTCGTTCGCGATCTGCTCATCGGAGACGGGACATTCAGGCACATAGATCAGGTGAGGGGGGTCGCCCTCCTCCTGGCGTGCCAGCGCAGCTGCGGCCGTCAACCAACCCGCGTTGCGCCCCATCACCTCCATGAGCTTGAGCGGCCCGCTATCGCCCATGGCCTTGGTGTCATAGCCCGTGTTACGGATAGCCGAAGCCACGAACCGCGCCGCCGATCCAAAACCAGGGCAATGATCGGTCAGGGCCAGGTCGTTATCGATGGTCTTGGGCACGCCCACGGCCCGCAGATCATAGCCGCGTGCCTTGGCGGCTTCGCTCACCTGGTAGACGGTGTCCATCGAGTCATTGCCGCCGATGTAGAAAAAGTAACGCACATTGTAACGCTCAAACACGGCCACGATGCTGTCATAGTCCGACGGCTTGACTTTGTAACGCACCGTGCCCAGCGCCGAAGCCGGTGTCTGCATCAGCAGCTCTAGCGTGGTCTCGCTCTCTTGGCGCAGGTCGGTAAACTCGCCGTCGAGCAATCCACGGATGCCGTGCAGCATGCCATAGATGCCTTCGATCTCAGGTTGTGCCAGAGCCTGGCGCACGACACCAACCAGGCTGCTATTGATGACGGTGGTAGGGCCGCCCGATTGGCCAACGACCAGATTGCCTTGGATTGCCATGCCTTCCTCCGATGCCTTGATGCGATCAAACCTTAGAGTATACCGACAAGGAAGGGCCTGTCCAACAGCGGCGATGGCAGCAGGCGTGGCCGCCGTTTGACATGGGGGCGTGTGCTGCCTAGTCTGGCCTCATGCCAGCTTGTGAGGGGGGCTCGATGCCAAGGTACAGGGTGATTCTAGTCCACACGACGGCGGCCGCCATGCGTGGCGAGGCTGTGCTAAACCGTGCAGGGCTGGGCGTCAAGCTGATCCCCGTGCCTCGCAACCTCTCGAGTGACTGTGGCCTAGCCATTCGCATCGCGGCCCAAGACCGCGAGCAGGCGCTGACCGTGCTGGCCAGGGAGCGCGTCGAGATCGCTGGCGTGCATGATATGGAATGACAGGCGATATGACAGAGCTGCTTTACCAGACAGATGCCGCGCTGCGCGAATTCGAAGGCAAGGTGCTTGCCAGTCGACAGCAGCCGGCGAGCGTGGTGCTCGACCGTACGGCCTTCTATCCCGGCGGTGGCGGCCAGCCCGCTGATCGGGGTTGGCTAACGTTCGTCGGCGACCGCTGCCCTGTAGTGGGCCTCGAACGCGAGCAGGGGCAGCTATGGCATCTTATCCAGGGTGCTCTCCCTCCAGTCGGGGGCACGGTTCTCGGTGAGCTCGACTGGGAGCACCGGTATGCCTGTATGCGCACGCATACTGCCATGCACATCCTCTGTGGGGTGGTCTGGCGTGACTTTGGTGCAATGGTGACGGGTGGCAACATGGAGCCGTTGCACGCACGTATGGATTTCGAGTTCGAGGCGCTGTCGGGCGAGCTGGTGCGCATGATCGAAGAGCGTGTCAACCTTGAGGTGGAGGCCTGCCGTGAGGTGCGCGTGGCCATGCATCCGCGCGAACAGGCCATGGCGATCCCAGACCTGATCCGCACCAAGATTAACCTGCTGCCTGCCCACGTCACCGAGGTGCGCACGGTCGAGATTGTCGGGCTCGATTTGCAGGCCGATGGGGGCACACACGTTGCCAATACCCGTGAGGTGGGGCACATGCGCATCCCCAGGTATCAGAGCAAGGGCCGTATCAACAAGCGCATCTATGTTGAGCTGGACGCCTAGTGAGCCTCGCCTGTCGTCGGTCAGGCCGCATACCATCCGGGCTGACGAGCGTACTTATCCGATCAGCCTGCCAAGAGAGAGCATGCCCAGGTACGCGATGGCGAGCGATTTGATCGTCTTGCCGATCCAGCAGGCCAGCAGAAACCGCCATATGGGCACCCGCAGCATCCCCGCAGTGATGCCGGCCAGATCAAATAGCGGATTAGGGATCGATGCGAGCACGAGCAGAGTCAAAAAGCCCCGTCGTTCCATAAAGGCACGTAGCCGCTCAAAGCGCTGGCGGTCTTCGACGACGGCGCTGCCGGCGTAGCCGGCCAGGTAGCCTGATAGCTCGCCGATTGGCTCGCCGATGCCCGCGATGAGCGCGACAAGCAGAGGGTTGAGCACGCCGCCACTAGCGAACACCACAGCGATCCCCGGCACAGGGAACACAACTGTCGCATTGCTGATGATGCTGATGGCAAAGACACCCAGGTAGCCCAGACCCGCCAACCGACGCAGATCGGTTGCAGAGACAACGACCAGCGCGGTAATGGCCAATGAGACAAGTGCAGCGATGATGTTCGAGCGATAGCGCCGCATAAAGGCCACTGCTCTGGGCCAGAACCGCTCGCTGCCGACCTCGTTAGCGCTCAACGATGCTCACCGTGATAATGCGGTCGCCAGGCGCCGTGGCACTGTCAGGATCGCGCTCCGACAGAGATTCGAGAACTTGCATGCCCTCAAGCACTCTTCCAAACACAGAGTGCGCGTCGTCGAGGTGGGGCGTGGCGCTGTAGGTGATAAAGAACTGGCTGCCATTGGTGTTGGGCCCCGAGTTGGCCATCGACACGATGCCTGGGCTATCGTGCCGTAACGAGGGCACAATCTCGTCGGCGAAGGTGTAGCCCGGGCCCCCAGTGCCCGTGCCAGTGGGGTCGCCCGTCTGGGCCATGAATCCTGGGATGACCCGATGAAAGGTAACGCCGTCGTAATAGCCCTGACGAGCCAAGAACACAAAGTTGTTGACCGTGTTGGGCACCAGATCGTCGAACAGCTCTATGCGGATCAGCCCCTTCTCGGTCAGCAAAGTCGCCTCATAATCGCGGCCTGTGTCAATCTGCATGGCGGGCGGCTGCTTCCACGTCTTGTCGCCGGACTTGGCTCGCTCGGGGCCTATGACCCCCGTCAGATAAAGCGCCACCAACGCCACTGCCACAGCAGCGATGACGCCGATGGCGATCCAGATGTCGCGATGTCCTCGATCAGTCGCTTTGGGCTGTTCGCGCACCTGTCTGACGCCAGAGGTGCGGCTGCGCTGTTTGGCGCGCGCCTTGTGAATCTGCCTGCGCCGTTCGATTCGTGCCCGCTTCTTGACCATGGCCTACCTCTGTGCGCCTCTGGAGCGCCCATACTGCACAGCAGTATGGCAGGGTTGCCGCAAGAGCGCAACCTGCTGCTTTGGCCTGGGCAGTAGTCTGTCCTCTTGCCCTAGTCTGCTCTGCTGTCCAGTTCTGTTTGACCCTGGCGCTTTTTACGAGTATACTGTGTTTGTTAGTAGCGGTGTTGAGGGGGCGCCGAGGCACCCTGGCCGCGTCAGTTAGCGCATGCGGGGCGCGTTCCTGCTGCGTCGCTAGGGCCGGGGGGGCCTGGCGATGCGACGTCATATTGATGTCTGCGCAGAGTTGGCTCCTCCTGGGGCCGAGGGAGTGTACAGCATGGCTGATGACACCCTGATGAATGTCAAACAGGTGGCCCAGTACCTGCAGCTCAAAGAGTCAACGATCTACTCGTGGGCGCAAGATGGCAAGATCCCGGCTATCAAGATCGGCAGAACCTGGCGTTTTCGGCGTTCCGATCTGGATGGCTGGCTTGAACAACACCAGCAGAGTGGTGAGCCGCTATCGCCTGTGGAATAGGTGTTTGCCAGAGATAAAAGAGAGGCCCGAGCGCATGCGCTCGGGCCTCTTGATATCACGGACTTAGGCAGGCTCTTTGCCCGGATTCAGCGTGCGGAACTTGGCCAGAAGCTCTTCGTGGGTCTCCTCGCGGTCAGGATCCGGCCCGGGGGCCTCAACCGGGCACACCTCATAGCACTGCTGCGTGTCGAAAAAGCCCACGCACTCGGTGCACTTGTCCGGATCGATCATATACTGCATGTCGCCCTCGCTGATTGCCTCGTTGGGGCACTCGGCTTCGCAGGCGCCACAGGATATGCACTCGTCGCTGATCTTGAAGGCCATCGTGACTACCTCCCTGTTTTCATTGCACTACCAACCGCAGCCAGTATAGGGCCGCCCGACGAGATGTCAAAAGCCTCTGCCTAGCGCGGTCGTGCCTCGAGCGTGACGTCGATCTGTAGGGTGTCGCCGTCGCGCAATATGGTGAGCACCACCGTATCCCCGACAGTCGACTCTCTACTCAAGTAGCTGATCAGATCGTCGAACTTGGACACCGGGCGGTCGTTGATGCCGATGATGATGTCGCCTCCGACGGGTACCTGCACGCCATCTGATTCGCGAGTCTCGCTACTGGCCCGAAGCCCAGCTTCGGCCGCAGGGCTGTTGTCTGCGACCATCACCACCATCACGCCGCGCTGTTCAGCGGGTAAGTTCAGCACCGAGCTGTAAGCTGGTGTGACGTTGATGGTGCTCACGCCGAGCCAAGGGTGCTGATACTGGCCGTCAGCGATGAGCGCCGGCACGACTCGCTCGACAATGCTGGCTGGGACGGCATAGCCTACGCCCGATGAGCCCTGTACTGGCGATTCGATCGCCGTTGTCACGCCGATCACCTCGCCGCGCAGGTTGAACAACGGCCCGCCTGAATTGCCAGGGTTGATGGCCGCATCGGTCTGGATGATGTCCGGAATGGTGTAGCTGCCGCCAGATGTGGTGCTGCTGCTCGTTGGCAGGAGCCGGCCGAGAGCGCTCACGATGCCTCTTGTCATAGTGCCCGAGAGGCCAAAGGGGTTACCGATGGCCACCACCTCTTGCCCAACCTCCAGGTCATCCGAATAACCGATTCGCAGTGGTGATAAGAGTTCGGGCGGTGCATCGACTCTGATCACAGCCAGATCGCTATCCGGATCAGTACCTACCACCTGCGCTGTAGCCACTGTATCATCGGCAAAGGTGACGGTGACTTCGGTGGCACCTTCGACGACGTGGTTGTTGGTGACGATATGCCCCTCAGTATCGTATATCCAGCCGGAGCCCTGTCCTTGTGTGTAGAGATCAGGCATGTCCGGGTCGCTGAACTGTGGCCATCCAGGGAAGGGCGAGCCGAGAGTGTCCGCTCCGACCTGTACCACCACCGAGATGTTAACGACCGAGGGGTTAACACGCTGGTACAGCTCTGGCAGCGGCAGTTCATCGCCCGCTGCCCCGGGGATTAGCTGCAGTTGTGGACGAGGAGTAGCCGTTGCTAGCTCTATCGGGCGCTCAACCCGCGGTGCTGGCGGTGTAGCCGGTTCGGGGTTCAGATCGGGCCAACCCCTCTCGAGTTGGGGTAGGTCTATCCTGGGGATTGCCCAACAGCCGCTGAGCAGCGCCGCTACCAACAGAACGGACAGAACCATCGATGCACGTCTGATCACCGCGAAATGTCTCATGGGCTATCACCTCCAAAGATCACGTCTATTCTACCACAACCTGAGCTGAGAGTGTGCCCGCCCGCGAATCGCATCCGTCACGCTTGCTGCAACGGCGCTGGGAGGCTATGCTATGGATAAGATCACCCGATACAGCGGAGGCGAGATGGAGATCATGCCCTATGGGCTCTGGCCCAGCCCTTTGACGGCCGAGCAGCTCGCCCAGAGCAGGCGCCTGCAAGACGTCTTCTGGGATGACGAACGGATGGTGTGGCTAGAGACGCGCTCAGGGCATGGCATGGTCGTCGCCCTCGATGACGGCGAGTGTGCGCCGCGCGATCTGACGCCTGATCGATCAGTGCGTGCCCGTGTAGGCTATGGCGGTGGCGATCTGGCGGTGGCCCGAGGTCAGGTGTTTTACGCGTCTGATGGGAGGCTCTACTGCCAGAGTCTGACCACAGGGCAGGCAGCGCCGATCACGCCAGCCTATGGAGCCTGGGCATCGCCAGTGGTGTCTCCATGTGGCCGTTGGGTGGTGGCTGTGCATAGTGACGAAGGCGTTGACTGCCTTGCCCTCGTCGACGCTACCGGCATGGCGTGGCCCGTCAAGCTCGCCAGCGGAGCTGACTTTTACATGCAGCCCACCTGGCACCCGCATGGCAAACTGCTTGCCTGGGTCGAGTGGGACCATCCGCAGATGCCGTGGGATGGCGCCCGCCTGATGCTCGCCAACGTGGTGGACGATGGACATGGCAGTGCTTATCTGGAGGATGTGCAGCAGGTGGCGGGTGGTCTAGAGACCGCCGCGCAGCAGCCGCGCTTTTCGCCCGACGGCCGTTGGCTGGCGTATATCAGCGACGAGACGGGTTGGGGAGCTCTCTATCTGCTGAATCTGGAAACACGAGAACGCTGCCCACTGGTGCAGGTCGAGGCTGAGTTGGGTAAACCTGCCTGGGTGCAGGGCATCAAGACGTATGACTGGGCCTCTGATAGTCAGGCACTCTACTTCTGCCGTAGCGATTTGGGCGCAACGACTCTCTGGCGCGTTGCCCTGGTCTCAGCTGAACAGCATCAGGTGCGCGGCTTGAGCGCGTACACGGAGCTCGGTCAGGTGGCCATCTCGCAGCATGGACGCATCGCCATGGTGGCCTCTGGCCCGCGTATTACTGAGAGGCTCATCGTGTACGATCCACAGACAGAGCGACATTGGGTGGTGGCCCGTTCGAGCGGCGAGAATACGGCCGCCGAGTGGTTGGCTGAGCCAGAGGCGCTGAGTTGGCCCACCACTGAAGGCGATGTGGCTCATGGCATTCTCTATCGCCCTGCGTCAGCCCTGCGCGGGCCTGGCAAGCCCCCTCTGATCGTGCGGGTGCACGGTGGCCCGACTAGCCAGACGGGCATGGGATATGCCGCTCAGGCCCAGTTCTTTGCCTCCCGCGGCTTTGCGGTGCTCGATGTGAACTATCGCGGCAGCACAGGATATGGCCGCACCTATATGCTCAAACTGCGCGAAAAGTGGGGCATCTACGATGTCGATGATACCGTCACAGGTGCCCAATACCTCGCTGAGCAGGGCATTGTCGATGCCACGCGCATGGTGGTTATGGGGGGCAGTGCGGGTGGCTACACTGTGCTACGCTCGCTGATTCAGCACCCCAGTGTGTTCAAGGCAGGCATCTGTCTGTATGGCGTCACCAATCTGTTTACCTTGGCCTCAGACACCCACAAGTTCGAGGCGCGCTATCTCGACTCGATGATCGGCCCACTCCCAGAGACGGCTGACCGTTATCGCGACCGCTCACCCATCTTTGCCGCTGAGAGCATTACCGACCCGATCGCAGTCTTCCAGGGCGCCGAGGACCAGGTGGTGCCGCTCGCTCAGGCCGAGACGATCGTTGCCGCATTGCGTCGCACTGGTACGCCGCACGAGTATCATGTCTTTGCCGGCGAGGGTCACGGCTGGCGGCAGGCCGAGACCATCAGGGCCTTCTACGATCTCGTGCTGCGCTTCTTGAGGCAATATGTGATCTATGGCTGAGGCGATAGGTGAACACTGGCGCGACCTGAGCGCGCTCGACCTGGCGGACAGGGCCGAGTATGGTGGCAAGGCGGCCCACCTTGGGCATGCCGCAGCGTTAGGCTGCCCGGTGCTGCGTGGTGTTGCGCTTTCTACGTGGTTCTATCAACGTATTGTGGAGCAAGGCGGATTGTTGGGCGAGATCGCTTCGATCCTCAACACCATGCAGCCGCGCACCATGCCCCAGTTCGAGGCTGCAGCGTGGGCCATTCGTTCGGCTTTTGGTGTACGGCGTGTGCCTGAGGAGGTTCGTCATGAGTTGCTTGCCGCCTGGCGCGCCGTAGAGGCCCCCAGCGTTGGCCTGCGCTCATCTTCGACCATCGAAGACAGTGCTACCCGGAGCTTTGTGGGACAGCACATCAGCACGCTCAACATCACCGATGAAGCTGGCCTGCTGGCGGCTGCTCTGGAGAGTTGGGCCTCGCTGTTTAGCGCCAAGGCGCTCTCTTATGCACACCGGTTCGGCGTCGATCTGCTGGCGGCTCAGATGGGGCTGCTTATTCAGCCGATGGTCACCTCAGAGGCACGCGGAGCGCTCTTTACCGCTGATCCTGTCACCGGCGATTCGGACCGCTTTATTCTCGAGATCCACCAGGGGGCCGAGCGAGGCGTATTCGATCTTGATCCCTACAG
>JAAYDS010000045.1 GCA_012729155.1 Chloroflexota bacterium
ATGCGGGCGCTGAGCGAGATGGTCTAACGTTGATCGAGTTTCAGATCCCGCTGGATTCGGGCGACGCCTACGACAAGGCACTCACAGTGGGCGAAACGTATGCAGTGTTGGTAGCGCTGGGCAGCGGCGATGCGTTCACTGCGGCGCACACCTGGCGGGCCGCAACCGAGATAACCCTCGATGCAGTAGAGTAATAGCTGAGCGGCCAGCAGGTCGCAGAGGAGCGAGATATATGGAGTATGTACGGCTGGGGCGGTCGGGACTGCGTGTCTCGCGCCTGTGCATGGGCACCATGACCTTTGGCCGCGAGGCAGACGTAGAGACCTCGTTTGCCATCCTTGATCGCTTTGTCGAGGTCGGCGGCACGTTTGTCGATACCGCCGATCAGTACTCGACCGGGGGATCCGAACGGATTGTTGGTCGCTGGCTACAGGAGCGTGGGAATCGCCAGCAGATCGTGCTGGCCAGCAAGGTGTATGCGACCATGGGCTCGGGCCCCAACGACGGCGGGCTGTCACGCATCCACATACAACGCGCTGTCGAGGACAGCCTGCGACGCCTGCAGACCGACATCATCGATCTCTATCAGATCCATCGCTGGGACCCCAACACGCCCAGCGATGAGACTCTTCGCGCACTCGATGATCTCGTCCGCCAGGGCAAGGTTCGCTACATAGGTTGCTCAAATCTCAAGGCGTGGCACCTGGCCGAGTTTCTCTACAAAGCCCGCCAGGCTGGCCTCACCGAGTTCATCAGCCTACAACCGCTGTACAATGCGCTCAACCGCAGCATCGAGCTCGAGTTGCTCGAGCTGTGCCAGGCCGAGGAACTCGGCGTTATCAGCTACAACCCGCTTGCTGGCGGTATGCTGACCGGCAAGTATGGGCGCAACCTTTTGCCCGCCGGCGCACGCCTCGAGGCGTTCCAGGCGTATTATGAGCGCTACTTTACCGATGAAGCGCTCGTCATCGTCGACGGCTTTGTGACGGCAGCCGCCGACAGAGGGGTGTCGCCGGCAGCGCTTGCGCTCGCCTGGGTGCTGGCCGAGCCCAGGATCACCTGCCCCATTCTGGGCGCGCGCAATCTCGAACAACTCAACGACACACTGACCGGCCTCGATCTACAGCTCACCGCTGAGGAACGTAGCACGATTCCTGCCATCGCCTCGGGCCGCTGGGTGGGCCGAGATCAGGTGTACGATCGCAACGACTAGGTGGGCGCCATGGCGGTAGAGGCGTTGCATTTCTGCAGCAGCTGTGGGGGCCGTCTCGAGCCGGCTCTGCGTGACGGTCGCACTCGTGCCGTGTGCGTCTCTTGCGGTAAGACGCATTATGTCAATCCGATCGTGGCAGCAGGCACGCTGGTCAATGTACGCGGCCAGGTGCTGCTCGTACGCCGGGCTGTTGCTCCTCGCGAGGGTTACTGGGCACTGCCTGCAGGTTACGCCGAGGTAGGCGAACACCCTGAGGAGACCGCCCTGCGCGAGACGCTCGAAGAGAGCGGCGTGCAGGCCCAGCTCGATGGTCTGCTGACTATCGATACCTTTGGAGGCGAGCAAGAGCCGTTTGGCGTGCTGCTTTTGTATGCGGCGCATGCGGATTCGGTCGTGACCCGCCCAGGCGACGATGCCTCAGAAGCCTGCTTTTTTGCGCCAGAGCAGCTGCCTGCATCGATCGCTTTTGAGACGCATCGGCGAGTGTTGCGGCGTTGGGCTGCCGAGCAGCGCGCGCGATCGGAGGCCGCCCCATGAGCGCCTGCCCGCCGCTGATCGCCATTCCGCTGGGCTCGCCGACTGATGGGGCCACCTCGCTCTATGCTCTGGGCGCGGCCTATGTGGCTGCCATATACGCAGCCGGCGGGGTGCCAGTGTTGCTGCCCCCAGACGACGATCCGACTGCCCTGGTGGCACGGTTGGACGCGTTCGATGGGCTGCTGCTGGCGGGCGGCGGAGATGTGCTGCCCGAGTTCTACGGGCAGAGCGCGACAGCCCTCGTGCAGGGTGTCGATCGTGCTCGCGACCTGACCGAGATCGCTCTGGTGCAGGCAGCCCTTGAACACGGTATGCCGCTGCTCTCGATCTGTCGCGGTGCGCAGCTACTCTGCATAGCGGCCGGCGGCACGCTTCACCAGGATATCCAGACAAACCTGCCATGCGCTCTCGACCACCGACATCAACCAGGGCGTCCGCGCGATCATCTCAGCCATACTGTGGCACTCGAGCACTCGGGGCAGCTCGCGTGGGCGCTCGGCCTTGGCGTTGGCGACGAGGTGCATGTGAATAGCCGCCACCACCAGGCGGTTGACACGCCACCACCCGACTTTTGTGCCGCGGCCAGGGCGCCTGACGGCGTCATCGAGGCGCTCGAGTTGGCCAGCAGCAACTCTGCCTTTGCACTCGGCGTGCAGTGGCATCCGGAGGATCTGGCGTCGCGGCACGATTGCATGGCTAGCCTCTTTCGGGCACTGGTGCGGCGGGCGGCGCAACCATGAACGCAGGCTGTGAACGCCCCATCGGCGTGTTCGACTCTGGCGTCGGCGGTCTCTCTGTTGTACAGGCGCTGTGGCAGCAGTTGCCTTCAGAGGATGTTCTCTACGTGGCCGACACGGCCAACTGTCCCTATGGCCCGCGTGCACCGGCAGAGATCCAGTCGCTCTCTCTGGGCATTGCCCGTTATCTATTCGATCATGGCGCCAAGGCCATCGTCGTAGCCTGCAACACGGCCTCGGCAGCGGCCCTCCAACGGCTGCGCGACACATGGCCCGAGGCACCCATCGTAGGGATGGTGCCTGCCGTCAAGCCGGCAGCTACCTGGTCGCGGAGCGGTGTAGTGGGCGTGCTGGCCACCCCGATGACGCTACAGGGCAACCTCTATCAAGACGTCGTGCGCGATCATGCCCACGGTGTGCAGGTGATTAGCGTGGTCTGCCCAGGACTTGTCGAGCTAGTCGAACGTGGCGAGGCCCGTGCGCAGGCGGCGGTCGACGCGCTGCGTCCCTGTCTCGCGCCCATGCTCGAAGGCGGCGCTGATGCCCTGGTGCTCGGCTGCACACACTATCCCTTCTTGCGCGAGGCCATCGACACTGTCAGCGACGCGCGCCTCCGCATCTTTGAGCCCAGCGAGGCCGTCGCGCGCCAGACCGGCAGAGTGCTGGCCCAGCGCGGGCTCCTGGCTCAGGGCTCGAATGCTG
>JAAYDS010000340.1 GCA_012729155.1 Chloroflexota bacterium
CAGCGCGGTTCATACAACGCCTCATCGAACCCAGGGGGCGACCAGTGCTCGCCGCCGTCGTCACTCAGAGCGACGGCCCGTTGTCGCCGCTCGCTCAGGTGGCGCATGTTCAGCAGCAGGCCGCCGTCGGCCAGCTCGACCACCGTCGCCTCATTGCAGTTGGGGATCGTATCTGCCACCAGTCTGCCCACTTGCCAACTCTGGCCATGGTCGTCAGAGTAGATGGTGGCCGTGCGGCTGGGCTGATGCGCCTGGGTGTGCGACAGCGATACCCAGATGGGCGCTAGCAGCCTGCCGCTGGTCAGTTGGATGCCATGGCCGGGACCAACGGCCACAACGCCCCAGTCATACTGGGCGCGCAGTGGCTCGAGCGCCGCGGTGATCTCGACCGGCGCCCCCCAGGTGTGCCCGTCATCTTGGCTGATGCGTTGATACACGCGGCCATAGCTGTGGCAATAGAGCAGGTGCACTCGCCCGGCCTGCCTGTCGGCCAGACAGACCGGGTTGTTGCAGGGCCCGGGCCCATGCTCGCGCCACGACGCCAGGCGCTGGGCTGCGCCCCAGGTGTGGCCGCCATCGTCGCTGCGTCGCAGCAAGATATCGCTGTTGGCCCAGTCGTTACCATCGCCGCGCCTGGCCTCGCAATAGGCTAACAGCGCGCCCTGCGGTGTTACGCATAGCCCGGGGATACGGTGATGCCAGTAGCCGCCCTGGCGAGCAACAAACAGGTCGTGGGCCTCGGGGTCGCCTGGCGCCAACCGTGCCTCTCCCAGACGAATGATTAGCACGCACCAGCCTTACCAGCGATCATGGTGCACGATCTGGTCCAGTGGCTTGCGCAAGCGGGGCGGTTTGCGTGCCTCGCTCGAGGGATAACCAAGCGGCGTCATGGCCACGGGCTCGACGCCCTCGGGCAGCCCGAACTCTTCGCGCGCCGCGGCCGGGTCAAAGGCGCCGATCCAGCAGGTGCCCAGTCCCTCGGCCGTGGCCGCCAGCACCAACGTCTGAAAGGCGATGGCTGCATCGACGTCGGCATAGTTCTTGCCGTCAGAGCGCACCCAGGCGTTGCCGGGCACGGTGCAAACAACGGCCACATATGGGGCGGCCGTGAACCAGGCACGACCATAGACGCGCTTGAGCGCTTCCTCGCGACCGGCCGTCTTGACGAGCAAGAGGCCTAACGGCTGGCGGTTGGCGGCTGTGGGCGCGGCGTTGAACGCTGCCGCAATGCGGTCCAGGGCTTCTGCCGGCACCTCACGGCTGGCATAACTGCGTACGCTGTAGCGGGTCTCTAGGATGTCATACAGGTCCACGATGTCTTCCTTTCGGCATGTCTGAAGCTACTTTTGACACGATAGCCACTGGCTCATAGTGGAATCTCAAGGTGAATATCAAGGGGTTCGAGCGCCATGAGTTCAGCGTCCACCTCGTGGGCCAGGCGCGCCCCCTGGCCATGATAAAAGGCCAACGCCGAACTAAGCGGTGTCGCCGAGATGTAGAGGTAGCGCGCGCCCCGCTCTCGAGCCGCTGCCATACACTGCGCCATCAGCTGTGCGGCGATGCCCCGGCGGCGATAGGCCCGGTCGACCAACAGGAAACAGAGCTGGATGGTATCATGCTGGCTGCCGCGCAGCCGTGTGCCTACCTCGGCAACGCCGACCAGCTCATCGCCCGCAGACGCGCCGTACAAGATGGCCCCATCGTCGAGATGCCCGCCAATCATCTGCAGCGTAGACTCTAGCCATTCGCCCGACCACTGCGGAATCTGGATGATACGCTCGTCGGCCACCAGCTCGCCGTCACGGAGCGCATACTCGGCCGAAACGGTCTCGCTGCGGTCGAGCGCCGCGATGCGTGGATGCCAGCTGGCATCTAGCACACGGTAGGCGATCTCGTCCATGGCGCTCACCTCCAGTGTTGCAGCTCGATCACGTTGCCTTCCGGATCGGCCGCGTAGCAAAAACGCAACCGGCCCGCGCCTACGATGGTAGTCTCGACCATGCTGCCCACCAGCTGGCCACCTGCAGCAATCACAGCGGCCGCACCAGCATCGACATCATCCACGCAAAAGGCCAGATGTGCAAGCCCGGGCTGGTTCACGCCGCGCGCTGGCCGAGGCAGCTCGTGGCTGTAGGCAAAGATCTCGAGAGTGGGGCCGTCATCACCCCAGCCGGGCAGGCGCAGATGTACGCCCTGTACGCGTACATCGTCAATGCCCGTAGCGGCAGAGAACCAGTCGCCATGTAGATCGCGCTCCGGCGGCACAGGCGTGCAGCCAAGCGCCTGGCAGTAGAAAGCAGCCAGGCGGCGCCAGTCGCGGGCCACGATGTTGGTGTGTACGTAGCGGATCGGCATCGTTGCGCTCCTTACTCTACCTGGACGGTGGCTAGCGCCAGCCGACCATCGTCACCCGCAGCTGAGCTCAGCCGCTGTAGCGTTTCAGCGTCGTAGAGCCCCACCAGCAGCTGATATTCGCCCGCTGGCAGGTGTGATGGCAGGGTCAGGTACTGTGGGTCGCTGACCACCTCATCCGCGAGCCAGCCCGAGGTGGGGCGCGTCCAATCGACGGGGGCGGCGTCGCGCTGCGCGACGATGGCGCCCGTCGCATCCACCAGGTGCACGAAGACTTTGTGGTCACTGGCCGGCTGTACCTGAGCCTGCCAGTGTAGCGTCAGTGGCAGCACATCACCTGCTCGGTAGGGGGCGGCTGGCAGGCTGTAGCCCAGCAAAAGGATCTCGCTGCCGAACAGGACGTCCACCGCCGCATCCATGGGCGGCTCTTCAAATGAACGTTCTACCGCGTCGATGAGAATCTCGCCCAGCGGCCTGGTCGCTGCGCCCACATGCAGCACGAGTTGGTACGGGCCTGCTGGCGCGTCGCGCAGCGAGAGCGCATAGCGACCCTGCACCACCTCCTGGGGCTGCCACTGCGACGTGGGGTAACCAGGCGTCAGTGGATACGATTGTGCCCATGTCTCACGGCCGTTTGCATCAAGCAGTGCCAAAGTGATATCGACATCGCCCTCTGGGGTAGCCAGCGCCTGCCATAGCAGCTCTGTGGTGATGGTATCGCCTTGGTGCGCCGACACGGGTGGGGCTTTGTGCTCGATGAGGCGCAGTACGCCTGGCAACATCTCTTCGTAACTGGCCTCGTGGGGTGCTTCGATACTGCCCCCCTCGGGCGTGAGTGTGAACCAGCCGAGATCGACGTACGAGCCCGTCATCTCGCCTGCAACTACCACGGGAAAGGCCCCCAACCCACCCTCGCGACTCATCAGTAACCGCGCCTGATAGCGTCCGGCAGGGATGCCCCGCGGCAACTCGAGCTCGTAGAGCTGATAGACGGTATCGCCCGGTTGCCACTGCTCGGGTATGTAGCCCAGTGAGGTCTTTTCCATCCAGCGCAAGCCCTGCTCATCATAGATGTGCAGCGACAGCACCCGTCCCGCGTCGGGGTGGGCTAGGGCGCGCCAGTGCAGCAGCAACCGCAATGGCTTGGTGCGCGGCATGGTGCGGTCGAGGCTCCAATCCAGCACTGCCAACTCATTGCCAAAGGCGGCATGGGCCGACAGCTCGGCCTCGGCAGCCAACACATCGGGCGCAAGACGGAACACCCTGACCATTTCGTCGCCCCAGGGGCTATGCAACGGCTCCTCCTCTTGAGCCATAGCAAAGAGCCGATCGCGCAACTCTTGCCGCAGAGGGCTATCGTTGTAGGGCCAGAGGTAGATCACCTCGGCGCCGCCCCGGTTCGGTAGGGGCAGGGTCTTGTCGCCCACTGACCAGACCGCGTCCAGCGAGCGTGGCAGCAGATAGGCGCTGGTGGGGTGCTTGTAGTGCTGGGCAATCACCACCGGCACGCGACCGGCCTCCAGCTCTTGCACGGCGCGGCTGGCCACGAGCTCATAGGGGCCGTGCTCGTCGATGTAGACGTCGCTGCGTCGCGCCCATACGCCAAAGTAGTCTCGCGCAGCCACGGCGCCATCAAAGATCAGCAACAGCGCCACCAGGCCCGTCGGTAGCCAGCGCTTTAGGGCGGGCTGGCAGCGTTCGAGCAGGCGCCAGGCTTCGTCGAGCCCGAGTGCCACCAGGGCGAACACTGCGGGCATGATGCCCGACATTCGCTGCGACTGCGGCATGGCGTCATCAGTCAGAATGGCGGGCAGACACATGCCCAGCAGCCAGATAGGCAGTAGCACGAGTTCCGTGCGTCGCCAATGGCGCAGGGCGCGCGCCAGTCCCCAGAACAGAAAGGGCGCCATCCAGAGCATGAACGTGGGCCGCCCTGGCAGATTAAAGGTCGTTCTTGGGTCGCCCTGCACGACGAGGCCGCCCAACGTGGCCAGCAGGTTGCGCCCCAACAGCGCAGGGATCTGCGCGGGGGGCGTCTGGGTAAACACCAGCACCTGGCCGGCCCGCTCGAGGAAATCCTCAGGGTGCAGGTAAAAGTGTGCCCCCAAGGGCGCGAACACGGCCAGACAGGCCAGCACGGCCAACACCCAACCCTGCCAGCGCGACAACGTGTGGCGCGGCTCGATGATCAACGTATAGAGTGCCCACAGCGCCACGGTGACAGGCCACAAGCGTGCGGCCAGATAGGTCCACAGTACGAGTCCGATAAAGGCGCCACCCAACGCCATGCGCCAACGCGAGCCAGCCCGATACCCCGTTAGCAGATAGTACGCTGCCAGGCATTCGACGGGTGGAATGAGCACGTTGGGATAGCCCGCGCGACTGACCGAAAGATGCCAGTAAGAGATGGCCGTGAGCGTTGC
>JAAYDS010000341.1 GCA_012729155.1 Chloroflexota bacterium
CACATCATCGCCGAGTGCCAAAAGATGGGCGGTACGGCCGCCTTTGTCGATGTGGAGCACGCACTGGACCCGAGTTATGCGGCCAAGTGTGGGGTCAACATCGACGAGCTGTACATCTCGCAGCCCGACACGGGCGAACAAGGCCTCGAGATCACTGAGGCGCTGGTGCGTAGCGGCGCCGTCGACGTCATCGTCGTCGACTCGGTGGCGGCTCTGGTGCCGCAAGCTGAGATCGAAGGTGACATGGGAGACGCCCATATGGGCCTGCAGGCCAGGCTCATGTCGCAGGCACTACGCAAACTCACCGGCGCCATCAAGCGCAGCAACACGGCGCTGATCTTTACCAACCAACTGCGGATGAAGATCGGCGTGCTATTCGGGAACCCCGAGACCACCACTGGTGGCAACGCACTCAAGTTCTATGCCGCTGTACGGCTAGATATGCGGCGCGCCGAAGCCATCAAAGACAAAGGCGAGGTCATCGGCAACCGTGTGCGCGTGCGTGTGAAAAAGAACAAGGTCGCGCCCCCCTTCAAGGTGGCCGAGTTCGACATCATGTTCGATCACGGCATCTCCAAAGAAGGCAGTTTGCTCGACGTGGGCGTCGAGGCAGGGGTCATCGAGAAGCGTGGTTCGTTCTACTCGTTCGATGGCACCCGCCTGGGCCAGGGCCGCGAGAACGCCAAAGAGTTCTTGAGAGGGAATGTCGAGATCGCCCAACAGATCGAAGCGCGTGTGCGCGAGGGTATCGCCCTGCACCTTGCCAGTGTAGATGGAGATACCGAAGACGCAGACGAATCGACGGATACCGAGGAATAAGGCCTCCGCAGCAGGCGGTCGGCCCGGGCTCAATGCTCAAGAAACGCTGACCTTTGCCGAGCTCTGTAGGAACTCGCTTATCGGAAATACCGGCCGGGCCGTTGGCCCGCCATCTTTCAGACGATAACGTCGAACACGGAGCAGAGGCGCACGGCATCTGTGCCGTTGCGTGAATTCGCGCTATCAGGGCGCCTTCAGGGGGTTGTGGCTTGAGCCGCAGCCCCCTGTTGCTCTAGATGGAGACATGAACAGGACGATCACCGCCATCCGGGCGCAGCAACGTCGCCGAGACCGCGTGAGCGTGTATCTCGACGGCAGCTATGCTTTTGGTCTGCAGAGCATCATCGCGGCAGAACTGCGCATTGGCCAGGTGCTAAGCGCCGAGCAGATCGCCGAGCTCAAGCGACGCGATGAGGCCGAGCGAGCCTTTGAAGCAACATTGCGCTACCTCACCTATCGGCCGCGCAGCCGTAGCGAGGTCGAGCAATACCTGGCCAAACGCCAGGTACCGGCTGAGCAAGCGCGTGATATTGTGGCACGGCTGGAGCGGCTCAAACTGGTGGATGACGCCGCCTTTGCGATGACGTGGGTCGATAATCGCAACCGCCTGCGGCCCCGCGGCCGCTGGGCACTGCGGCACGAGCTACGCCTCAAAGGCGTTAACGAGGTCAACATCGAGCGCGCCATTGCTGATGTCGATGAGAGCAAGGGCGCTCTACAGGTGGCACTGCGCTACGGCCGCCGGTATGCTCGTTATGACGAGCCCGTCTTCAAGCGGCGATTGCTGGGCCTGCTGCAGCGCCGCGGTTATCGCTATGGCGTCGCTGCGCCGGCGGTGGCAGCGGCCTGGGAGCGGTACGGCAACGCTGCAGACAGCGAGGATGACACGCCGGTCGACACGGGCTAGGCCCGTTTCCATACATTAGAAAGGAACAACCGATACCATGGGACCAATCGGAATCATCACAACGATTGTCGCCGCCATCCTGTTCGGCGCCGTGGGATACTACCTGGGACATCAAGGCAAACTGCGTCTGATGAACCAGAACATCTTGCGGCTAGAAGATGAGGCCAAACAGGTGCTGGCTGATGCCCACAGCCAGGCACGCGCCATCGAGGTCGAAGGTGAGAAGCGGGTGCTCGACCTGCAGCGCGAGGCTGAGGCCGAGATCAAGGAGCGCACTCGTGAGCTCAGCCGCCAGGAGAATCGTCTGCAACAACGGCGCGAAGCGCTCGACAAGCGCATTGACAGCCTGGATGGCCGCGAGAAGCGCATCCGTGATGTCGAGCTCAAGCTCGAAGAGCGCCAGCGCGAGTTGGACAACGCCTGGGGCGCCCACCTAGCCGAGTTAGAGCGTATCTCGGGGCTCTCGCAGGACGAAGCCAAAGAGGTATTGCTCGAACAGGTACGCGACGATGCGCGCGTCGATGCCGCGCGCATCGTCCGTGAGATCACCGCAGAAGCGCGCGAAGAGGGCGATACCAAAGCGCGCGAGATCATCACCACTGCCATTCAGCGCATCGCCGCCGACCATGTCTCAGAGACCACCGTCTCAACCGTCGAGTTGCCCAGTGACGACATGAAGGGGCGCATCATCGGTCGCGGTGGGCGCAATATCCGCGCCATCGAAGCCGCCACCGGCGTCGATCTGGTCATCGATGACACGCCCGATACGGTGATCCTCTCGAGCTTTGACCCTGTGCGCCGCGAAGTGGCGCGCCTCGCCCTCTTGCGTCTGATCGTCGATGGCCGCATTCATCCAGGGCGTATCGAGTCTGTCATCGACAAGGCGCGCGAAGAGGTTGAGCAGACCATCCGCGAAAAGGGCGAAGAGGCCGCGCTCGAGTTGGGCATCCATGGCCTGCCCCCCGACATTCTGCGTATCTTGGGGCGGCTGCACTATCGTACCAGCTATGGGCAGAACGTACTGCAACACTCGATCGAAACGGCTATGCTTTGTGGCATGATGGCCGCTGAACTGGGCGGCGATGTGCAAACCGCCAAGATGGCCGGCCTCTTGCACGACCTGGGCAAAGCCGTCGACCACGAGGTGGACGGGCCGCACGCCATCATCGGCGCCGAGATCGCCGAGCGCTACGGGCTCCCCGAGAAGCTGGTCAATGCCATCGGCTCGCACCACTGCGAGATGGAGCAGTGCAGTTGCGAGGCTGTGCTGGTGCAGGCGGCCGATGCCATTTCTAGCGCACGCCCAGGCGCCCGCCGCGAATCGCTCGAGGGTTACCTCAAGCGCATCCGTGCCCTGGAGCAGGTGGCCAACTCGTTCGAGGGTGTCGAGTCGTCCTATGCTATTCAGGCCGGTCGCGAGATCCGCATCCTGGTGAAACCCGAGCAGGTGGACGACCTGGGCGCCATCGAACTCTCTCGCGAGATTGCGCGCAAGGTTGAGGAAAGCCTGCAGTATCCCGGGCAGATTCGCGTCACTGTCATCCGCGAAACACGGGCCACCGAGATCGCCAAGTAGGCTGGGCGATAGATAGGCCACTCGCGATAGCCGTGCAGCCGCCGGGGCAAATCTCTGGCGGCTGCCAGGCAAGGAGGCAACCCCATGGGTGTCCTCAAAGTCTCTGCTCGATCGCGCTCTGCGGCGGTGGCCGGAGCCATCGCCGGCGTGGTGCGAGAACATGGCCGAGCCGAAGTGCAGGCCATCGGGGCTGGGGCCGTCAACCAGGCCACCAAGGCGGTTGCTATCGCGCGCACCTACCTGGCGGTCGACGGTCTTGACGTGGTCTGCATCCCCTCGTTTGTAGACATCGACGTAGGCGACGAACAGCGCACGGCCCTCAGGCTGGTCGTCGAACCGCGCTGATGCCGGGCCTATCAGTCGGCCTGGGGCGTGTCCACCGCATCGCTAGAGGTGTTGCGGCGGCGCGACCGACGCCGTCCGCCTGATGGGCGTCGTCGACGCCGCGGGCGCTCTGTGGCCTCACCCTGGGGCTGGGTCTGAGCGCCTGATACGCCCTGGTCGTTACGTCGCCGTTGTTGGGGCTGCTGTGCGCCGTCACTCCCGCCTGCGCTAGATGCCTCTCGGCCCCTCCGATCTGGCGCAGACTGCGGCCCTGGCCTGGACGTCGAACCGATGTGGTTCAGTGTCTCTGCCAGTTGCAGACTCTTGCGCTCGGGCTCGGGCGCCTCGAGCGGCTCATCACCCCGATACTGCTCCGCCGTCATCTCAACACGCGTGCCGTCTTCGAGCAACAGCTCGACCTTTTCCCTCAGCACTGAGACATAAGTCACCCTCGCTGGCCCCAGAGGTGAGTCCACAATCTTGCCCACCTTGGGGAACCGACCGGCGACCTCTTTGTAGTAGTCATACTCATAGTTGAGGCAGCAAAGCAGACGCCCACACAAACCCGAGATCTCGTTGGGGCTCAACGGTAGATTCTGCTGCTTGGCCATGCGGATCGAGACGGGCGCAAAGCTGTCTAGCCAGGTGGCACAACAGAGAGGCCGACCGCACTTGCCGATGCCCCCTACCAGCCGCGCCTCATCGCGCACGCCCAGTTGTCGCAGCTCGATGCGCGTCTTGAACACCCTCGCCAGGTCTCTTACGAGGTTGCGAAAGTCAACGCGCTCCTCAGAGGCAAAGTAAAAGGTGAGGTGCGACCCGTCAAAGCTGTACTCGCCGCTCACCACCTTCATCGGCAAACCAGAGGCGGCCACGCGCTCGCGGCACAGGGCCACAGCCTCGTCTTCTTGGAGGCGCAGGCGTTCTGCCTCCAACAGCTCTGCGGTGGTGGCCAGCCTCAACACCGGCTTGAGCTCGCCCACCACGTCGCGGCGTTCCATCTCGCGCGGCGCCTGTACCACCCGCCCTAGCTCTTGCCCGCGGGCGGTATCGACGATGACATAGTCATCCAACTGCAGGTCGAGCCCCTCGCGTACTTCGAAATGATAAGCCTTGTTATTGTTGCGAAAAGACACGCCACAGACGATCGGCATGTGAAACCCCTTGTATCTCTCAGTGCGCCCGCTGCCACTGCAGCAACATCGCCTCCAAGGCCAGGCGCGCGTTGACATTCCTCAGCAGGCGGGCACGGACCCTGGCCAGGCCTCGCACCGCCCGAGCCGCCTCAGCCGCAGACAGATGCCCTGCAGCGCGGGTTACTGCATCAGCACGGTCGAGATTGACGATCAAATCGCGACAGCCCAGTGCGGCCAACTGCACGTCACGCCACCACACCTGCCACAATGCCAGCAGATCGACCAGATCATCACGCTTGGCGAGGCGCTCTGCAGCGTCGAGTCGCTCCCAGCGGCCGGCTTGCACCAGCTCCTCAAGCAAATCGAGATCGGCCCCACGCGCCGCGAGCAAGCCATCGTCTTCGAGCACCCTCAACGCCCACCCGGGCCGCCCGCCTGCCAAACGCGCCAGCATCTGAGCCTGCTCAGCAGCGACGCCCTTTTGCGTGCGCAGCGCCTCGGCAATAGTGTCCACCGGCACCGGTCGTAGCGCCATCACCCTGCACCGCGATACGATGGTAGGCAGCAACAGCTCGGCATCGCTGGCCGTGAGCACCAGCGTGGCGTGGGGGGGCGGCTCTTCTAGCGTCTTGAGCAGCGCGTTGGCCGCCTCGCGCGTAGCGCTCTCAAACTGGGAGAGAATCGCCACACGCTGCCGCCCCATCACCGGCGAGAGCGACAGCGTATGCTGCAACTCCCGTACCTGATCGATCTTGAGACGAGCACCATCCGGCTCGACCAACAGCACGTCTGGGTGCTGCCTTCTGGCCACCAGCCCGCAGGCCCGACATCGGCCGCAGGGTGGATCGTTCGCGTCGCAGTTGAGCGCCGCGGCGAGGGCCCACGCCAGACGCGTCTTGCCCACGCCATCAGGGCCAGCGAAGAGCAGTGCCTGCGCACTGCGCCCATTGACCAGCGAGCGCCGCAGTAACTCGACGGCCCATTCGTGCCCGATGATCTGCCACATCTCGTGTAAACTCGATGGTTGCATGTTATGATGGTCATGGCATTCTACCACCGGCGACCATGGCGCGACAAATACCCGCCGGTGCTGCTCAGGGGATGATCACCATGACCAGTGCAACCAGCCCTCATGATGTCAACCTTGGGACGTGGGACGACCTCGACTCGCTGCGTGCCCAGTCAACTCGCACACTGATTGTGGCTACCCTGGCCGGCGCGGCGGCCTGGCTGAGCGCGCTCGCGTTGCGCGTGCCAAAAGATGAACCGCGCATGTGGGTGCTTCCGGCCAGCCTGGCAGCAGTAGGCTTGCTGTGCCTGGCGGTACAATCGCGTCATGCTCAGGTAGGCCGCCTCTTGTTTCTGTGGGGGCTGTTTGGCGCCCTGGTTCTGCATATGCATCTCGATGCCGAGCTGCAGAGCGCGTACTATCTTGTGCTGGTGGTGCTGGCCTCGAGCGCCATGACAGGGCTTGGTTCAACGCTAGTGGTGACGCTGACGGTATCGCTTGCCATCACACTCACGGCCCATCGTTGGGGGCTCTGGCCGCTGCCCGTCACCTATGGACGTGCCATCGTCTTGGCATGGATCGCCTGCGCACTGGCGTGGCTATCTTCGCGCAACCTCTACCTGGCGGTCGCGTGGGCTAACCAGGCTCAGGCCGCGGCCCAAGAGCGTCTTGAGGACCTCCGCTCACGCCGGGCAGAGTTGCGGCGACTCTCGGACATGCTGCGGATCAACCAGGAGCGCCTGCACTATCTCAATGTGCGCCTCGAGCAAGCCAAGGTGGCCGCCGAAGAGGCCTTCCGCACCAAGCAGCATTTTGTGGCCAACGTCAGCCATGAACTGCGCACACCACTCAACCTCATCACAGGCTTTGCCGAGTTGATGGCCTTTTCGCCCGAGAGCTATGGTGGGGTGCGGCTGCCCCGTCCCTATCAGCAAGACATGCTCGAAATCCATCGTAGCTCGCGCCACTTGATCGGCCTTGTTGAGGACGTACTCGCCCTGGCACAGCTCGAGGCGGGGCAGATGCTCGTTCGGCGAGACTGGACCAACCTCGAAGCGCTGCTCTACGAGGTGGCTGACACGATGAGACCGCTCATTGCAGCCAAGGGATTGGCCCTTGAGATGCGGGTCGAGTCGCTGCCAACGGTGTTCGCCGATGCCGGCCGCATCCGCCAGATTCTCCTCAACTTGCTCAACAACGCCTACCGCTATACGGCGCAAGGGACCATCACAATCCAGGCCAGCTATGAAGCGCGTGAGGTGATCGTTCGCGTGCGAGACACAGGCGTGGGTATCGCCGACAAGGACCTGCCACTCATCTTTCAAGAGTTCTACAAACTGGGCGAGGGCACGGCGGCCCAGCGCACCGATGGCTTTGGCCTGGGTCTATCGATCAGCCGCCGGCTGGCCGAGGCGCACGGCGGCCGGCTGTGGGCCGAGAGCACTCCGGGCGTAGGGTCTACGTTTTGCCTAACACTGCCCACAGAGAACAACCCCAGCGTCTCCATCTACCCTACCCTGGTGCAGACGACGCCCTCAA
>JAAYDS010000342.1 GCA_012729155.1 Chloroflexota bacterium
ATCGTCATCCCAATGATGTACCGCGTTCCCGATCTCAGCGCCGATCTCGGCACGGTGACGCGCTTTCTGACCGAAATGGCGGTCGAGAAGTGCGAACCTGAAGAACTGCTCAAAGTAACAAAGAGCGACATCCCCGAGTCCACCGTCGTTCACACGCTGATCCCCAAACGTTAGGTGTAGCCTATGACTACGGCTGAATGTGCCGCTGACCGTTTGCGCCCATTACAGGTGCGCAAGCTCTTGCTCGAATGGGGCAAGAGGACCTATGTGATGGGCATCCTCAATATCACCCCCGATTCCTTTTCTGGGGATGGCCTTCTTCTTGGTGGCGACATCGAACGTCATCTGGATGAGATCGTCGAGGCGGCCGTGGCCATGGTAGACGATGGCGCTGACATTCTCGACATCGGGGGTGAGTCGACGCGGCCTGGTGCAACGCCCATCTCTGCGCGCGATGAGCTGACGCGAGTTGTGCCGGCCATTCGCGCCATCCGTGCCGCCGTCGACATTCCCCTCTCGATCGACACCTATCGCGCCACGGTGGCCAGCGCCGCCATTGAGGCCGGCGTTGATATGGTGAATGACATATGGGGGTTGCGCTACGACCCTCACATGGCTGAAGTAGTAGCAGAATCGAATCTGCCAGTCGTGGTGATGCACAACCGCAGCCTGCCCAAAGACGCACGGCAAGAGGAACGCCTGGGCGGGCACTATGTCGGCATAGCCTATGAGGACCTGCTCACCGACATCGTCGCCGAGCTGCACGCTCAGGTGCGCATCGGCCTCGCCGCGGGCATTGCCCGCGACAAGATTATCATCGATCCTGGCGTCGGCTTTGGCAAAACGGTGGACCAGAATATGCAGCTACTGCGGCACGCCAGCGAGTTGCGCGAGCTACGCTTTCCGATACTCATCGGCGCATCCAACAAGTCTTTTGTGGGCTACACCCTCGCTGTGCCGCCCAACCAGAGACTCGAGGGCTCGCTTGCGGGCATCGGCGTCGCCATCATGCAGAGAGCTGCAGACATCGTGCGTGTGCACGCGGTAAAGCCAACGGTGCGCTATGTGCGAATGCTCGATGCCATCCTGAGAGCCTGACCATGCGTGCCTACCTGGGGCTTGGCAGCAACCTTGGAGACCGGTCTCGTGCCATTACCGACGCCCTCGCCCATTTGCGCGGCCTCGGCCAGGTGCTGGCGGTTGCGCCGCTGTATGAGACCGAACCGTGGGGCCTGCTCGAACAGCCACGCTTTATCAACTCGGCCTGCCTTCTTGAGGCCAACCTTGGGCCGCTGGCCTTGCTCGATGCCCTCAAAGCGATCGAGGGCCGCATGGGCCGCGTGCCAGGTCCACTCAATGGACCTCGCCCTATTGACCTCGACATTCTGCTCTGCGTTGGCTTGATTGTGAACCTGCCACGCCTTCACATACCACACGCAGGTCTGGTCGATCGAGCTACAGCACTCGTACCCCTAGCCGATATCGCCCCCGAGTGCAGGCATCCCCTGACCGGCGAGACGGTCGCCGTCCATCTAGATGCTCTACGCCCATTACACGGGATCGCCCCCTACCCTCCGGGCCTGGCCGACAGCATCTAGCGGTCGCTGCCGAGCAACAGCGCTTTGACGGCGTCAAACGCCAGCTTCTTGCGGCGGTACTCGTCTACGATGCCCTTGTTATTCATGTGCCGCGGACGCGTGAGGGCGCGATGCCCGTCATCGCCCTTGTCGGTGCGCGTATCGCAGAACTGCCAGATAAAGAACCCTGCGCAATCGTCACTGGTCAGAAAGAGCGAGACGCTCTCGAGCAGCAACTTGCGCTGGTACTCTTCGCTCCAGATGACATCGCCTTCGTTAGCCCGCCAGCCATAGAGAGCCCCCGCACCGAACTCGCTGACGAGCAACGGCTTGTCGCCTACATGGCTGGACATGCGACTCAGAAACTGGCCCCAGGTTAAGTCGTGCCGATACCAGCCATAGTAGGCATTGACGCAGGCCATGTCGGCCAGATCGAAGCAGATATCCTGTTCGGCGCGGTGTGAGGCATAGGTGATCGGACGCGTGTCGTCGATCTGCTCAACAGTCTCACGCAGGTGCTCCATGGCCAGTCGCACTTGTGGGGTGTCGGTAGCGCACTCGTTCGACATGCTCCAGGCGATAACCGCGGGATGGTTGACGTCACGGGCAACCATAGCCCACATCATCGCCGAGGCGCGATCTGTGAGCAGGTTGCTGTCCATTTGCTCGCCAGTGAATTGCCAGAGCGGGATCTCTTCAACAAAGAGAATACCGCGCTCGTCACACAGATCAAGAAAGCGTGGGTCGTTCGGGTAATGCGATCCACGCACAGCGTTAGCGCCAAGCTCTTGGATGAGGTCGAGATCGCGCGCCATGAGGTGCTCGGGCATTGCTGGGCCCCATTCGGGGTGGTCCTCGTGACGATTGACCCCCTTGATGAACACCGGTTTGCCATTGATGAGCAGCTTCCGACGCTGGACGCTCACGTGGCGAAAGCCCGTTCGCTCGTAGAGCTCATCGCCGGCAAATCGTAGACAAAATGTGTACAGACGGGGAGCGCCCGGCTCCCAGGGGGCAACGTCATCCAGGTGCAGGGCAAAAGCCACCACTTCAGATTCACCACTGCTCAAACGCGCCTGTCCAGCTTTGACAACTCGGCCGTCGAGCAGTAGCTCGTAGGGAGCCTGAATGGCCCGTTCGCTCACGTTGGTTAGTTCGGCGCGCACCTTGAGCGTCGCCCGCCCATCGACCCAATCGGGCAACAGGCGCATCGCGCTCACGTGGCCAGGGCCGCCTAGTTCTTCGACAAACACAGGCCTGGTGATGCCGCCATACCGAAACCAGTCCAGGTGTGATGATGGGATCGTGGCGGTCATGTCATGCCGATTGTCCACTCGCACTACCAACAGGTGCTCTCCAGGCGCAAGCTGTGTTAGCAGGGCAAAGGGCAGCCAGCCTCCATAGTGCTGC
This sequence comes from Chloroflexota bacterium, assembly GCA_012729155.1. Lineage (GTDB taxonomy): Bacteria > Chloroflexota > Anaerolineae > UBA1429 > UBA1429 > JAAYDS01. The sequence continues at coordinate 2,988 of JAAYDS010000342.1, forward strand.
CCCACCGGCTCGCCATCGAGCCACACATTGGCCTGCTGGGTCACAGCACCAAAGGTGATGCGCACAGCCTCACAGGCGCCTACCGCGAACCGGCGCGAGTACCAGGCAACCCCTTCATAGTGCAACCATCCCTGGAGCGTGTTCCAGGCGCCGGGCACCCAAGCCTCGCGCCCAAGAGGCGGGGCAAGATGCCATTGTTCGTCAAAGCCGATATCACGAGGGTCCTGCACGATCTGCCAGAAACCATCGAGGTACTGCTGGCGTCGCATGAACGAGGTGCAAAAGGTACGATGCATGCCCCAAACCTTCAGGTGAGTTGGCGCAGTATACCGATGCCAGCTTTTGATGGCAAGCCGCGGGCGGTATCTCTACGTAATCAAGTTGCCAATGCCATGGGGGTATGTTAGAATCGCGGCCTGTACGGCTAGGCTCACATGGGCATAGTCCCAACGGCAGCCGGTCGGATCATGAAAGGAGCACGGTTAACAGATGACTCCCAAGCAAGGTGGAGCCCTCGATCGCACCCTCCTCGAACGGATTGTCGATTTGGGCATCGTCCCTGTTCTCCTCATTGTTGCGTTGTTACTCCCTCCTGCCTCTCTGGGGCAGAGGCTCTTTGCGCGCGAAGGTGCCGTCGTATCTGCGGCTGAGGGTGGCGTTGTGCCCGGGCCAGCCGGAGCCCAGGCCGTCGTTCTGCCTGGGGCCGTATCGCGCAACACACGTGTCGCTTACACGGCGCTGCAAAGTGGCGACGTCGGCTCCTCCGGGGGGCAGCGAGTCTTTGCAGCCTCAGTAGGCGCCACCGATGCCACCGAGGTCAAGGCTGAGAGCGCTGAAGGCCAGGCGATAGCCCAGCTCCCAAGCGACGTTATCGCTTACGAGCCGCTCTACAGTTTGCGATCGCTCGGCAAGGACGCGCCGACCGCCATGTCGGTAACCGTGCCACTGCCCAACGAGCTGGCTGCCGTCGAGAAGGCCGATCTTTACGTGTGGGATGGCGAGGCCTGGCGTTGGCAGCCGGCGCATCCCAGCGACGACCTGCTCTATCTTGAGACCGATCTGACCGCCCTGCCCGCCCTCCTGGCGGTGACGCAGGCGCAGCCATACCGGCCCGATATGGCCATTGGTGTGAACGAATCGCCCAAGGGCGACCCCACGGTCAACGTCGAGAGCCTGTCGGTGCCAGGGTTTGTCATCGGAGACGACCTGGGCATCGCCGGGTCGGCCACGCCGCTCAAATCAGACTGCTGTCTGGCGATGGTGTCGAACACGATCGATGGCGTGGTTCGTTCGGACCTCACCGACAATATGCTGATAGACGATGCCGCGCGCTCGGCGCATGTGCATGCTATGGTTGAGGCTATCACGTTGGCCGGATTTGACGGCATTGACCTCGACTATCGCGGCGTCGATCCAGCGCTCCGGGGCGAGTTCACCTCGCTGGTTGGCGAGCTGGCCGATGCCTTGAACCAAAAGAGCAAACGCCTGGTGGTGCGCGTCGAGGTTCCCAAGACTGATGGCGTGCACTTTGACACGGGCGCCTACGACTGGCGTGCGATCGGCATGCCAGTCCACCGCCTACGCGTGCCTGCGCTCACAGATCTGGGCGCCTATGCGCCCGACGGCGAGATGGATCGTATGCTCATGTGGGCCGTCGGCGAGGTAGACCGCCGCAAGATCGAGCTGATGACCTCAGCACAGGCACGTGTGGTTTCGGGCGACGAGCAGACGCTGATCAACTACAGCGAGGCGATCGGCCTGTTGGCCGAACACATCTCTACCGATCAGGCCACGAGCCTTTTGCTTCCGGGCGAGTCGCTAACCTTTGGCGCCGCTGGGAGCCAGATCGAGGTCTCATTCGACGATGACGCCCAGGCCTATTTCTTCACGCTGCGCGATGACGCTGACGCCAAGCGTACGGTCTATCTCGAAACGGCATCGAGCGTCGCCCGCAAGCTGCAGTATCTCAGCCGCTACAGCCTCGGGGGTTTCGAGATCGATGGCGCTCTTTCGCCGCAGGCTAGCGGTGACGTCGTCGGCATCATCGAAGGCCACAACGAGCAGCTGGCCGAGATCACTGCGCCGCAGTTCGCCATCGTCTGGTCGGTGACAGATCCGCAGGGAGAGGTCGGCAAAGAGATCGCTCCTTTGGCGGATCCGAGCTGGACCTGGACGGCGCCTAACAACCCCGGTGGGTACATCATCGGCATCGCGCTCTCCGACGACGGCGGCCAGACGGCCCAGGCGCCCGTGGCAGAACTCGACATCACCGTGCCGACACCCACCCCAGCACCCACGCCGACTCCGCAGCCGACAGCAGCGCCGGCTGCTGGCGGGGGCTTTGCCGTGCGCTTTGTGTCGGATGTGACGGTAGCCGACAATACGCAGATGGACAAAGCCCAGGTCTTTACAAAGACCTGGCGCCTCCAGAACTCGGGCAACACAGCCTGGCCTGCTGACACTCGTTTGGTCTTTGAATCTGGTGAGGCCATGACCGACAGCACAGAAGTGCCCGTCGGCGAGGTGGCCCCTGGCGACGAGGTGGATATCAGCGTTGAAATGACGGCGCCAGACCAGGATGCCGTGATTCGCAGTCGCTGGGCGCTCCAGTCAGATCAGGGCGCCTTCCGTGGCGGTTCGGTCTATGTGCAGGTAAGAGTGGGCGAGCCGGCCACAGCAGCGGCAGCGGCCCCTAGCGCACCCGTGGCCAGCGCCGGGCGCGTAGGTGGCTATTTCGGCTACGGCATCCAGGCCCACATCGATGGCGATATGGAGATCATCTTTAACCACATCAACGCGATGGGGTTCAACTGGGTAAAGCAGCAGGTCGAGTGGTTCCGCTACAACCCGGGCCCAGGGCAATATGACTGGGGTCACCTCGATCGCATCGTTGACACCGCCAACGCTCACGGTGTGAATGTACTCTTTAGCGTGGTCAAGGCGCCAGGCTGGGCGCGCCCTGCTGGCGACACCGATGAGGGTCCGCCATCAGATCCCGCCACGTACGCTGCCTTTATGCGAGAAATGGCGGCCCGCTACAAAGGTCGGGTGAAGGCCTACGAGATCTGGAACGAGCAGAACCTCTACTATGAGTGGGGCGGACGGGGTGGCAAGCTCAACGCGGGAAAATACGTCGAGCTGCTTGCGGCGGCCTACAATGCCGTCAAGTCGGTCGATCCTGGCGCTGTCGTCGTAAGTGGTGCCCTGACACCCACCGGCCTTACCGACTGGGACATTGCCGTGGACGACGCCATCTATCTCGAAGAGATGTACAAGGCCGGACTGGCTCGCTACTGTGACGCCATCGGTGCGCACCCTAGCGGCTACAACAACCCGCCGGACGCCCAGTGGAACACCTGGAATGACCCGAGCGCGCCTAGCTTCAAGGGGCACCGTAGCTTTTTCTTCCGTTCGACGATGGAGCAATACCGTAACATCATGGTCAAGTACGGCGACGGTCACAAGCGCATCTGGCCGACCGAGTTTGGCTGGGCTAGCGTCGAGGGGCTAGGCGTTGGGCCAGCTGCAGGCTATGGCTATGCAGCCGATAACACCGAGGCAGAGCAAGCGCAATACCTCGTGCGAGCCTATGAGATGGGGCGCAATTGGGGCTTTGTGGGGCCCATGTTCTTGTGGAACCTGAACTTTGCCCCCGTCGCTGGCCCACAGGATGAAAAAGCTGCATTCGGCATCGTCCGGAATGACTGGTCGCCGCGACCTGCCTTTAGCGCCCTACAGAACATGCCCAAGTGATCGGCAACTGATAGCGTGCACAGGCGCAGGGCACACCACAGGTGCCCTGCGCCTGTGCTCTGGAACCATCATCGATCGTTGATCGTCCAATATTGCGAATCACAAATGAGAGAGGTCACCATGCGCAAACCGTTGCTTGCCCTGCTGCTGGTGATGTCGCTGCTGCTCGCAGCCTGTGGCAGCCCCACTCCGGCCCCGGCCGGAGACGAAGCAGTCGCGACTCGCACCCCGAAACCCACCTTTACCCCTGCTGCCGCCGGCCAGGCCAAGCAGCCTACTACCGCGTCACAAACACGCGAACCTGAGAGCACTCCTACAGAGCAAGAGTCGGTTGAAACATTGGTCCCAACCCTGACGCCCACTCCTGAAGCCACCGCCACAACGGCCCCGCCTGCTGCCAAGGGCTTGCGAATGAACTCGCCCGAGTATGGCATGCAGATCTTTCCCTGGTGGAGGCCTGAAGTAGGCAGTCGTGATCTGCAGGCCATTCAGGCGGCCGGCTTTACCTGGGCCAAAGTCAACTTTGGCTGGCGAGACATCGAAGGCCCCAGCAAGGGCGTATTTGACTGGTCGCGCACCGATCAGATCGTGCAGATGGCCAACGCTGATGGGGTTGATTTAGTGATCCGTGTCGACCATCAGCCTGCCTGGGCGGGTGGCGGCTTTCCAACTAACGGGCCGCCCACCAACTATCAGGACCTGGCCGACTTTTTTGCGGCGCTTGCGACACGCTACAAGGGGCGCATCCGCGCATATGAGGTCTGGAACGAGCCCAACCTGGCGCGCGAATGGGGTGGCCAGACGCCTGACCCTGCGGCCTATGCCCGGCTGCTCAAGCTGTGCTACAGTGCCATCAAGGCGGCTGATCCGAGCGCTATGGTGATCAGCGCTGGCCTCTCGCCCACAGGCTCCTGGACGGCCGGGCCTGAGGGCGCTCGCCCCGATGACTGGTATCTCGAATCGCTATACATCGCCATGGGCGGCAGCAGCGCTGGATACTATGACGTGCTTGGCGCTCATGGCGCGGGCTTTGCCAGCCCGCCAGAGCGCGATCCGGCCGAGGTTGCGGCCAACCCGGCCCTTGGCGGCCACCGCTCCATGTGTTTTCGACGGGTCGAGGACTTGCGCGCCATCATGGTCAAGTATGGAGACACCGACAAGCAGATCGCATTGCTCGAGTTCGGCTGGACCAGCGACCCCCGTCCCAACTCGCCATACAACTGGCACGCCGTCTCTGAACAGACCAAGGCCGAGTACTTTGTACGCGCCTACCAGTATGCCAAGCAGAACTGGTCGCCGTGGATCGGACTCATGAGCCTGATCTATATCAGCGATCCAGACTGGACCCAGGAGCACGAGCAGTACTGGTGGGCTATTACCGACCCGGGCTGGCCAGAGCTCAAACCTCGTGCGGCATACACCGCGCTCAAGAATATGCCCAAATAGGTCGTCGACAGAGAACGGCCCCCTCGTAGGAGGGGGCCGTTTGCGGTGCAGCGTTGTGGCGTGCTAGCTGTTGATGATCGCCTCGGCCTCGTCACGGTAGGCATCCATGACGTAAGCGATGCCTGTCACATCGGCACACTCTGTCGTAAGAGACATGAGGTCATCGCGCGAGATGCTGCTGAGCCGGTAATTGCGCGTCCCGGCCATCAGCTGCTGCAGCCCAACCCGTAGCTTGTCTACATAGGTGTACCAGCCGATAGCCCCCAGCGGCATCTGGTCCACCTCGGCGCCATACTTGGCCCTTAGCGTCTCATACTCGACAAAGATCTCTTCCTTGGTCGTGCCGAACTGAGAGACACTGCGGGGGAGTTTCCCCTCGATCAGCCAGTTGGCGATGTTCTTGCCCACCATCCCAGGGATCATGATGGCCCGACCAAGGCATACCGCCTTGACATGAGGCGCGCCCATCGCAAGCACCTTGAACAGGTGATCCTCAGTTGAAAAGCCACCGCCGATGGCGAGCGAGGGGATGCAGCGCCCACGCACCGCCAGCATCTCGCACAGCTTGTACGTCATGGCTTCTAGGTAAATGGTGGGCACGCCCCATTCGACCATCATGCGCCAGGGGCTCATGCCGGTGCCACCCGAGGCGCCGTCGATTGTGAGCAGGTCAATGCCAGCGTCTGAGGACCACTTGAGTGCCATGGCCAGCTCACGCATCGGGTACGCACCCGTCTTGAGCGTGACGCGTTCGGCGCCAAGCCTGCGCAGACGCTCCACCTCGCTCATGAAGCTTTCCTGATCTACAAACCCGAGCCGTGAGTGTCGCTCGAACTGCCTGAGGGCCCCATCTGCAAAGGCTTTCTGGTTGGCTTCGCTTGATGGATCGGGCGTCACCAGATAGCCGCGGCGCTGCAGTTCGAGGGCACGGTCCAGCGAATCGACCTTGATCTCGCCACCAATACACTTGGCGCCCTGGCCCCACTTGAGCTCGATCGTCTTGACCCCAAGTTTCTCGATGACGTATTCAGCTACACCAAAGCGGGTGTCCTCGACGTTCAACTGCACGTGGATGTCGCCATACCCTTCATGGTAGCGACGATAGAGTTCTACACGACGGCGCATGTCTGGCGCTTCGACCACTTTGCCACGATCATCGAGCACGAGCCCAGGATCGATGCCGCAGACGTTCTCGCCACAGGTGAGCACCACTCCCGAGATCGCGGCGCCCACAGCAAAATGCTCCCAGTTGGCTCGTGCGATCTCCGTCGAGCCCAGCGCACCGCTGATGATGGGCATGCGCAGCTGTTCTTTGTGACGGTTGCCGATCTCGAGTGATGTGTCTACCAGGGTGAACAACGTGTTGTCGGGCGTCCCCTCGATGCTCTCTGGCAGACCCTTGGCGCCAAAGGCATACCCCTGGATGTTGAGGTGCGAATAGTCAAGGGGATAGTCCTTGTCGCCACCAGCGGTCAGTTCGCCAAAAGGTCCGGGGTAGATGACCTCTCGGCCACGAAAGGTTGACTTGAACACCTCACAGTTGCCGGTGCAACCATCGAGACAACGGCTGCAGAGGCCCGAGCCGGGGACAACATCGCGCGAGCGGTTGGCTGTCTGTGAGATGTCGTTGGCATTGGGTCGCGACAGGTTTGGCATGGCATTCCTCTCCTCTAGCTGTGCCGACCGTAATAGGCCCCTTGCAGACGATCGTGCCGCCCCACAGCATCGAAAGGAGCCACTCGCCATGGTGGCAGTTCCAGACAAGATGAGCATGGCGCCTAGCAAGGTCTTCTTGTCATCGTAGCATCTAGCAGACGCCGGCGTATCCTCCATATGGAGGATTGGTGGTTTGTGCAGCATGCACAGTTTGTGTATGATGCTTGGCTAGTAGCCGGTTCGCGACCTGACACTGCGTGCGGCCGGCCGTGATGGCGGCGCTCCCAGAGCTGTGAGCGCCCGAATGACCGTCAGACGGACACTCGGGCCATGGATTCTGTACGCTTGAGGAGAGATGCCGTGCCTCAACAAGTTGACCCATTTGTAACCGCGCAGCGCCAGCTCGATCAGGCTTGCGAGTTGCTCGGCCTGTCTGATGCCATGCAGCAGTTTTTGCGCGTGCCGATGCGAGAGCATCGGTTTTCTTTACCCCTGCAGATGGACGATGGCAGTTACCAGGTATTTGAGGGGTATCGCGTGCAATACAATGACGCCCGTGGGCCTGCAAAGGGCGGCATCCGTTTTCATCCCGAAGAGACCATCAGCACCGTGCGCGCGCTCGCGGCCTGGATGACCTGGAAGACCGCTGTGGTCGACATCCCCCTCGGCGGCGGCAAGGGGGGCGTAACGTGTAACCCCAAAGCCATGACAATGGGCGAGCTCGAGCGTCTCAGCCGTGCCTATATGCGGCATGTGGCTCACATCGTCGGGCCAGATCGTGATATCCCTGCCCCTGACGTCTACACCACCCCACAGATCATGGCCTGGATGATGGACGAATACGAGACCATCACCGGCCGCCACCTGCCGGGCGTGATCACCGGCAAGCCTGTCTCACTGGCGGGGTCTCTGGGGCGTGGCGATGCCACCGCGCGCGGCGGCGTGTACGTTGTGCGTGAGGCTTCGCGCGCGCTAGGGCTCGACCTACACGGCCACACGGCGGCTATCCAGGGCTATGGCAACGCTGGCCAGCATGTGCATGCGCTGAGCGGCGAGCTACTCGGGCTGCGCGTGATCGCGGTTAGCGACTCGCAGGGCGGCATCTACTGCGAGAAGGGAATCGATGCAGCGGCTGCTGCAGCCCACAAGCGCGAGACCGGTAGTGTGCGCGGGCTGCCTGGCACTGAGGCGATCAGCAATGCAGAACTCCTCGAGCTACCCGTCGCCGTGCTGTTTCCTGCTGCGTTGGAGAATGTGATTACCGAGCACAATGCTGACCGTATGCGGGCGAAAATGGTCGCCGAGCTCGCCAATGGCCCCACGACCCCCGAGGCCGACGATATTCTCTTTGACAAGGGGGTCACGCTGTTCCCAGACTTTATGTGCAACGCGGGCGGTGTGACGGTTAGCTATCTGGAGCAGGTGCAGAACGCGAGCAACTATTATTGGACGCTGGCCCAGGTCCATGAACGGCTCGATGCGACGATGTCGCGAGCCTTTGAGGCGGTACACCGTGTCGCCAGCGAACGCCAGATCCCTCACAGATTGGCGGCCTACTTGGTGGCGGTAGAACGCGTAGCCGAGGCGGTAACCATTCGTGGCTGGATCCGGTAGCCTCCACACACTCACCCAGACGTCAAAAGCGCGGGGCTACTGAAGCCTCGCGCTTTGGCATTACTGGATCAGGCCCAGCCGTAGCGCCTGCACGGCTGCCTGGGTACGATCCGAGACGCCGAGCTTGATGAGGATATTCTGCACGTGCGTCTTGACCGTGGTGGCGCCTAGGAAGAGCTTGTCGGCGATCTCCTGGTTGGTGAGCCCCTCGGCCACAAAGCGCAACACCTCTGTCTCGCGCTCGCTTAACGGCTGCATGCCCACGGGCAATTGGGCGGGGCCCTCGCGCTCGAGCAGGCGCCCCACCTCGACGAGCAGCCTCGGCATCAATGACGGCGAGATGAGGCCTCCCCCCTCGTGGGTGACGCGCACTGCTTCGACCAGGGCCGCACGACTGGCATCTTTGAGTACATAGCCTGCTGCACCATCTGCAACGGCGCGCATTAGATACTCGGTATCGTCGTAGAGCGTCACCATGATAACGCTGCTTCTGGGTGATGCTTCTTTGAGCGGTTTGAGGGCCGCAAGGCCGTCGAGACGCGGCATGCGTACATCCAGCAAGATAATGTCTGGCTGTAGGGTTCGCGCCGCTGCGATGGCCTCGAGGCCGTCAGCCGCCTCGCCAACGACGGCCATGTCCGCCTCGGGTGCGAGCAGCGACCGCAGCCCTGTTCGCACGATGGCCTGATCGTCCACCAACATGATCCGTATCATGACTCTCTTTCCTGCGGCACCTGCCTGAGCAGACGAACTCGAATGCACGTGCCCTGGCCGGCGATACTCTCGATCTCGCAGGCGCCGCCCAACAGGTTGGCCCGCTCACGAATACCTACAAGGCCAACGCGTCGGCCGTGTTCGGCACGGTTGAGCACGGCCTGAGGGTCGAAACCGCGCCCCCAGTCGCGAACCTCAATCACATGGTCATCCCTCTGCAGCCGCAGCGAGATGCGCAGTCGTGGGGAGCGAGCGTACTTGCGCGCGTTGTTGGTTGCCTCTTGGATAATGCGATACAGCGCCGCCTCAACCGTCGCGGGCAGCTCTGGCCACTGCGGGTCGATCTGGCACTCGACCTGCCAGTCATTGTCGGCCGCTTGCTGGTTGGCAAATAGCCGCACTGCTCGCGCAAGGCCAAAGTCATCGAGTCCAACGGGGCGTAGCTGCGCGATCAGTCGACGCGCTTCTACAATGGACTGCCTCAGAATATCGATGCCCTGCTGTTCCTCGCGCTGCTGCATCTCAGGGTCGCGCCCACACCACGCCTGCGCTGTCTGCAGATGCTGGTAGGAGGCCACCAGCTGCTGCACCAGGCCGTCATGCAGGTCAAGCGCCAGTTGTCGACTATCACGCTCCTCGGAAGCGATGATCTCGCTGACAAAGACACGCAGCTGCTCCTTTTGCGCTTCGGTCTCGCGATGTAGTTCGGCATTGTCGAGTGCGATGCCCACCTCCAGGGCCAGATACTCGAGTAGCCGTTGCAGTTGTTGGTCTGTGAGCATGCTGGCTGGCGTCCACACCTGTAGCCGTCCCGAACGTGGCGGACGCAGCGAGACGATCGCCTGGGCGTAGCGCGTCTGTCCGACGGCACTTCTGCGGCTATCAGATGCGACCATCTCGACTGTCTGCGGATCATCACCCCCCTCGATCGTCAGCCGTGCTCGCTCGCCCCTGAACAGAGCCAGCGTCGAGCGTACCACCGCCTGTTGCACCTGTTCACCGCTGAGGCTCGCACCAATGCGTCGCCCGACCTGCAGTAGCTCGACGAGCTGATCGAGGTTGGCGCTCAGCGACTCATAGAGACGGCTCTGCTCCTCGAGGAGACGGTTAGCGCGGTTGAGTTGGTCACGGATGGCCACCAACTCGCGGTTCTTAGAGAGCAGCGCCTCGGCATGGTCTCCCTGCGCCAATGGATCGGTACGCAACGGCTCAATGGCCAGTTCGGGCTCGATCGAGAGGCGATGCGGGCGAAACATATCGTCGGCGTAACGCCCCTCGACCTTTAGCGGGGTGATGATCCGGTCGGGGCCATTGTGCTCTATGCGCACAAAGACCTGCGTGCAGTCGCGTATGGCTGCAAGCGCTCGCGGGCTAAATGCTCCTTCGGCCAAATGCCAGTAGGCTACAGCTTTGCGCCTGTACAGGTCTGGGCAGACCGACGTGAAGAAGGAAACAGCCTCGCCTTCATCAGCAAAGAGGCTGGCGAGCTCTTGCACGGCCACATAAGCGTTGGGCTCAATGCTCTCGAATGCATCGTTCAGCAGCGCTGAGCGACGTTCATCCCAGATGATGCTCGGAGTCAGGCGCCCCACGCCCTCAAGCCCAGCCAGAAGATGCGGATGCAGCTCTATGGTAAGAGCGGGCCAGCCCTCGTGCGAGGCATGCGTGAGCGCTGCCCGCGCCAGCGCCTCGTACTCGGCGGTCGTGCCGCCGACGAATACCACATTGTCGCCAGGCCATAGCGCCTCGAGCAGTCCATCCAGATCGAGGCAACCGCTCGACAGGTGCTCCATTCGCGCTCCAGGCAGACTCATCGATAAAGGTCGTCCATAGCACCCAGCCTGCGACTAGTGGGCGCGCAAGAGCTCCGTCAGACCCGCCACAAACTCGGGGTCGGCATTCCGGGCATCGATATCGACCTCATGGTCGCGCTGCGTGACAACCAACACTGGCGTCTTGACCTTGCGGGCGCCGATACCCAGGAACCCACCCTGCTTCTTGACGAGATAGCAGGTCACGGTGTTGCCGATGATCTCCGCCTCATAGCCCTGGTCGACGATCTTGTAGGCGATCTCGGTGTAGAACTGGCGAGCCGAGCCGTGGCTCATCCAACGTCGCAGCTTGAGCAGATCTTGCTCCATCCATCCGCCTCCTACTGGCTGTTCTTTGCCGTCACAGGGCGTCACTGCTGATAGGATAGCAAGACGCAATGTGCCTTTTGCGAAAACCTAAACTAGGGCATTATATGCTCGCGGAGCAGCGCCTGCAAGGCGAGAGGACGAGGCGGCCCGCGCCGGCTTTGGTCATAGAACGGCCATGTGTTGCGCGCAACAAGGCGCCATCTGTGGCAATGGTGCAAAGGAGCGATAGGTGACAGCCGCCGATGAACTCAAGCTGATCGTAACGGCCGTGGGGGCGCCTGATGACCTGATCACGCTTCTGGCGGTGGCAGCACCACTGGCCCGCGCATGTGGCGGCACAGTGGTGCCGCTATGCATCACCGAGGAACGCGAACGTCCCAACTGGCTACGCGTTCCCGATGAACTACAGGACGTGGTAGAGGAGCCTGTGCTGCTGCACCATACCAACGCGGCCAAGGGCATCCTCAGCTATCTGCGGCACACCTCGCCAGACCTGCTCCTGCTCGAGTGGAGCGGCGAGATCAGTCGGGGCCGTTACCTGCTGGGCCGCACCCTAGATCCCATTCTGCAGTATGCCCCCTGCAACGTGGCTGTGCTCAGAACGGGCGAGAACCCGGCCGACTTTCGAGAGCGGATGGCCTCAGTCAAGCGCATCCTCGTACCCTCAGGTGGTGGCCCTAACGCATCTCTGGCACTGCACATAGCCCGACACCTGTCGGATGGCGCCGAGACCACTCCCCTGCGAGTAGCCAGCACGAGCCTGGGGCCAACGGCTGTCCTGGCGCAGTGGGATATGCTCAAGGCCAGCCTGGGAGATGATCTCACCGATGAGCGCCTACGCCCGAGAGTGGTGCAGGCCGGCGACGTCGTCGAGGGTATCCTCGAGCAGGCCGCCGATGGACACGAGCTGGTGCTCATCGGCGCTACACAAGAAAGCCTGGTCGATCGCCTGATCTTTGGCAATCTGCCGCAGACGCTTGCCAGCCGCCTGGACTTGCCGCTGATCATCGTGCGGCGGCGAGATCCCGTCGCGAGCGGCGTCCTGAGACAGGCCCGCTGGCGCGTGCTGAATCTGATGACGCAGCTGACGGAAGACGAGCGTATCCGCGTCTATCGCCAAGTGCGTCGCAATGCCCGCACATCGAATGACTTTTACGTCATGATGATGGGTGCCACGGGCATTGCCACCCTCGGCCTCATGTTGAACAGCTCCGCAGTCATCATCGGCGCCATGCTCGTGGCCCCGTTGATGGCAGCGCTTCTCGGCATCGGCATGGGCATCGTTCAGGGGGATTCGCGCCTGGTGCGCATGGCGTTACGCACTACGGTGCTTGGCATCGTCGTCGCCATCGCCGTCAGCATGACAATTGGCCTTTTGGTGCCGGAACGCAAGTTGACGAGCGAGATGTTGGGCCGCTGTTCTCCCACCATCCTCGATCTGGCCATTGCGTTGATCTCGGGAGCGGCCGCAGCCTACGCCAGCGCGCATAAAGACGTATCGGGAGCCCTGACTGGGACGGCCATTGCAGTTGCGCTGGTGCCCCCACTGGCTACCTTTGGGCTCCTGGCCGTCGGCGGCGAATTGCAGCTGGCCAGCGGCGCACTGCTGTTATTCCTAACCAACCTCATCGCCATCGTATCAGCGGTGGCCTTGGTGCTGTTGTGGGTGGGCTTCCGTCCCAACACATCGGAGCTACGCAATGCCAAGACATTCCGTAGCGGCATTGCCGGAAGTCTGGCCGTCCTATGCGCGATCACGGTGCTCCTGGGCGTGTTGACGGCCCGGTCCTATCGTGCGGCCCGCTTTGACGCCACAGTCGAGCTGGTGCTCAAGAGCCAAGTGTCGGCCATGGGTGCGGGCGCTGAGTTGGAGGCATGGCAAGTGTCCCCTCAGCCTGACGGGACCCTGTCCATCAAGGCGCAGATCGCGAGCAGCGAAGAGATCACCCCCGAGCAGGCCAGTGCACTACAACAATCGCTAGCTCACAACCTCGGGCGCTCGGTGGCAGTTTCACTCCAGGTGCTTCCCACGACGCATCTCGACGCCCTCCCCTAAGGGGCATAAAGAAAAGGGCGCTGTGCTAGCAGCGCCCTTTTCCGTTAGGTGCATTGCGCTAGACGCGCGTCAAGTACTCGCCCGTGCGGGTATCTATACGCAGAACATCGCCCTCGTTGATAAAGAGTGGCACCTGCAATTTGAGCCCGGTCTCGAGGGTCACCTCTTTGCTGGCACCGGTCGCCGTGTCGCCAGCATACCCGGGCGGGGCCTCGATGACCGTCAGCTCGACGGTGATGGGCAGCTGAATATCCAGCGGCTCGCCCTCGTAAAACTCGATCTCGAGGGTGGTATTCTCCTTCAGATACGGGATCACATGCTCGAGCAATGCTCGGGCCAATGCCGGCTGCTCAAATGTCTCGGTGTTCATAAAGTGATAGGTCTCGCCATCGTTGTACAGGTACTGCACCGTCTGGTGATCGAGACGCACATCTTGTACGCGATCTCCCGAGATAAAGTTCTTGTTGATGATAGCGCCAGTACGCAAGTTGCGCAGTCTGGTGCGGATCACCGCACTGCCACGCCCGGGTTTGTAGTGATCGTACTCGAGAACGCGCCATAGCTGATCGTCTGACTCGAACGTGACGCCTTTGCGGAGCTGGGTTACACCGATCATTTGCACCTCGGCCAATTGTGAGTTCACGCCTTTTCAACTATTATAGGCAACGCTTTTCGGAGCCCAAACAGCCACGGTTTTCCACCTTGGGGGGTTGCCTGTGGGTTCGCCACAATCCTACTATGTTCATACGCTCCCCGGCTTGGAGCGCACTGCCTGGAGTGAGATCAGAGCGCGCGTCGACGGCGCGAGCTCTCAAGGCTACAAGGTGATGCCCGGGCGCAACGGGTTGACTCTATTCACCGCCGACGAGTTGCAGCCCCAGCTGACAAGCCTCCGCACAGCAGAGGATGCCTTTGCCGTTCTGCTGCGTGTGCCAGAGTTACCATGGGGTCGAGAGGGACTTGCCGCCCTCGAAGCAGCCCTGAGTAGACGCCAACTCACGCAGGCCGCCGAGGATCTGGCGCACGCGTTTGGCCTACTCAAGCAGCGCCACGACCGCATACCCTTTAGGATGATCGTCCGCCTGGCCGGGCCAGAACAGCCTTATCGTCGCATCGATCTGGCGCGCGCTGCAGGCCGAGCATTGCAGCGGGGCTCGCGTGGCCGCTGGCGGGCCGTGCCTGAGGGCGAGTTTGTTGAGCTGTGGCTGAACCATTTCGGCTATGATGCGGTTCTAGGGTTGCGCCTTACCAGCGCTGCCATGAGGCACCGCGAGTATCAGCGACAGCACCTGCCCGCAGCGCTCCGTCCTTCGGTGGCCGCAGCCATGGCCTGGCTATCGCGACCTGCAGCCGAGGATGTCTTTCTCGACCCGTTGTGCGGCGCGGGCACCATCCTCATCGAGCGTGCCCTATCAGGCTGGCATCGACTCTTGCTGGGTGGCGACATCTCAGCGGGCGCGCTGGCAGCTGCGGCAGAGAACATCGGCCCTCGCCACAAGCCTCGCCAGCTCTTTCATTGGGATGCCAACGCGCTGCCTCTGGCCGACCAAAGCGTCAACAAGGTAGCCACCAACCTTCCCTTTGGCGTGCAGATGTCATCACCTGGGGAACTGCCAGCGCTTTATCGCCAGATCGCGTCCGAGTTGGGCCGCGTGCTGACGCCAGGAGGCCTTGCCGTAACGCTAAGCGCGCGAGGTGGGCTGTTACGGCAGTTGGC
>JAAYDS010000343.1 GCA_012729155.1 Chloroflexota bacterium
CCTGGTGACCCCGCGCACTACCCCGCGCGGCTGTTTCCTGTCATCATACATGTTGGCAACGAAACCGATCTCTCACCAGCGGAGCCCCAAATGCGCCCAATTTCCATGCGTCCACGCCGCCACATCGTTCTGCCCGCCCTGCTCGGCGCGGCCCTCGCCCTCTCTGGCTGTCGTGCGGCGCCCACCACGGCCGCGCAGGCCCCCGAACCCGTGCGCGTCACCATCGGCCGTGGCGACGTGGCCCAGACCATCACCGCCACCGGCACCGTCAGCGCCCACACCTCGGCCGATCTCTCCTTCGAGGTCAGCGGCCGCATCGTGCAGGTGTCGGTCGACGAGGGTGACGTCGTGAGTGCGGGCGACGCCATCGCCGCCATCGACGACAGCGACCTGGCCGACGCCGTGGCCAGCGCCGAGCTGGCCCTGGTATCGGCGCAGCTGCAGCTCGAGCAAACCCAAAAGCCGCCCACGGCTGCCGAACTGGCGGCCGCCCGCGCCAGCCTGGCACAGGCCGAGGCCGCCCTGGCCGCCCTCTACGAGGGGCCCTCTGAGGCCGACCGCCGCGACGTGCAGCTCAACCTCGACCGCGCCAAGAACAGCCTCTGGTCGGCCCAGGCGCAGCGCGATGGCACCAGGGGCAGCCCGATGGCCTCTGACTCGGCCGTCGATGGCGCCGAGGCCTCTGTGCTCAACGCCGAGGTGGCCGTGCAACAGGCCGAGCTGGCCATGCAACGCCTCGACGAGGCGCCCAAGGCCAGCGCCGTGGCCTCGGCCGAGGCGCAGGTGGCCGCCGCCCGCTCGACGCTGGCGCGCCTCAACGATCAGCCCGATGCGCTGGCCATCGAGTCTGCGCGCAACGGCGTGGCCCAGGCCGAGCTCAACCTGCAGCAGGCCCGGCAGCGCCTAGAAAAGGCCACGCTGCGCGCCCCCTTTGGCGGTGTCATCGTCAGCAGCACGCTTCAAGCCGGCGGCTATGCCGTGGCCAACCAGCCGGTGGCGCAGCTGGCGCAGCTCGAGCCCCTGCAGGTGACGGCGCGCATCGACGAGCTCGACGTGGCCGACCTGCGCACGGGCCAGCGCGCCATCGTCACCTTTGACGCTCTGGGCGCCACGCCCCACGCCGGCGAGCTCACCTTTGTCTCGCCGCAGGCCGTGGTCAGCGGCGGCATCCCCACCTACGAGGCGCGCATCACCCTGGCGGCCAGCGACGCATCGCTGCGCCTGGGCATGTCGGCCGATATCGAGGTGGTCATCGCCGAGGCGCAGGGCGTGCTGCTGGTGCCCAACCAGGCCCTTGAGGTCGACCGCGAGGCCGGCGAGCAGTATGTCACCCTGGTCAGTGCCACGGGCGCCACGCGCCGCGAGGTGCAGCTGGGCATCCAGGGCGCCGACATGGCTGAGGTGCGCGACGGCCTGCGCGAGGGCGACACCGTGCAGCTCGTGACGGTGGCCGCCGCCAACACCGACGTGTTGCCCACCATGCCCATGGGCGGGGGCATGCGCCCATGATCATCGACGCCAAAGGGCTCACCAAGGTCTATCAAATGGGTGAGGTGCAGGTGCACGCCCTGCGGGGCGTGTCGCTGCAGGTCGAGCCTGGCGAGTTTGTCACCATCATGGGGCCGTCGGGCTCGGGCAAGTCGACGCTGATGAACATGCTGGGCTGCCTCGACACGCCCACCGCAGGCAGCTATCGCCTCAGCGGGCGCGATGTGGCCGGCCTCAGGCCGCGCGAGCTGGCCGCCGCCCGCCTGCGGCAGATCGGCTTTGTCTTTCAGGGGTTCAACCTGCTGGCGCGCACCGCTGCGCACCGCCAGGTAGAGCTGCCGCTGATGTATGCGGGCGTGCCCCCCGCCGAGCGTCGCCGCCGCGCCCGCCAGGCCCTCGAGCGCGTGGGCCTGGGCGACCGCCTCGACCACCGCCCCGAAGAGCTCTCGGGCGGGCAGCAGCAGCGCGTGGCCATCGCCCGAGCGCTCGTCACCAACCCCGCCCTCATCCTGGCCGACGAGCCCACCGGCAACCTTGACACGCAGACGGGCGCCGAGGTGCTGCAGCTCTTTCAAGAGCTGAACGCCCAGGGCATCACGCTGATCTTTGTCACGCACGACCCCGACATCGCCACTTACAGCCGACGCATCGTGCGGCTGCGCGATGGTCTGGTAGAGCACGACGAGCCGGTGCACAACGGGGGGCGCGCATGAGCCTGATCGAGACGCTGCGCACGGCGCTGAGCGCCATCTTGAGCAACAAACTGCGCGCCGCCCTGACGATGCTGGGCATCGTCATCGGCGTGGCGGCCGTCATCACCCTCTCGGGGCTGGGCGAGGGCGTCACGGCCTCGATCACCGAACAGATCGAGGGTGTGGGCTCGAACATCATCATGGTGTCGCCACGCCAGCCGCGCGACGCCACGCGCCCCGCCGAGCTGACCAACGCCGACGCCGCCGC
>JAAYDS010000344.1 GCA_012729155.1 Chloroflexota bacterium
CGCAGAGCGCTGCGCCAGGGCATCAGGCTGGGCTTTTGGAAGACAAAGCCGATCTTGCGCTGCGGGCCGTTGAGCGGCTGCCCCTCGAACAGCACTTTTCCAGCCGTCGGCCTGGTCAGCCCGCCCAGCACGCGCAAGAGGGTCGACTTGCCGCACCCTGAGGGGCCGATCAGCCCGACGAACTCGTTGGGCATGATCTCGAGGCTCGCATCGGCCAACGCCTCGAGCTGGCTGGTGGCCGAGGCAAAGGTCATCTGCACGCCGCGCGCCGCCAGCACGGGGCCATCGTAGGCGGCGCCGTTGGGCGGGGCTGTGGGGCTGGGGGCGGCGCGCGGCGCTGTGCTCACGGCAAGAACTCGTTCGAGTAGAGGTCTTCAGGCGCAACCTCTCCCAAAAGGCCCAAATGCTGCATCAGAGTCACCGACTCTTGCCAGGCGGCGGGATCGTTATAGCCCAGCTGGTCGGCCTGCCAGAAGCGGATGCACTCGTCGAGCACCGCCCGCTGCAAGATAGCAGTGTCATCGTCCATTTCGGGGATCACCTTGCGGACGATCTCGAACGCTTCGTCGGGGTGAGCAATGGTGTACTCGAGCCCTTCGATAAAGGCGCCCACCATGGCGCGCACCTGTTCGGGCTCTTGTTCGATGACCTTGTCGCTGGTGATGAGACCGTTGGACACCAGCGCGGTGTACTCGTCAAGGTAGAACACGTTGATCTGTTCGCCAGCGGTCCGCAACTGCACCGGCTCGTTGACGGCGTAGCACACGGCGGCATCGACACGTCCTTCGGTCAGGCTGGCGGCCTGTGTGTAGCCAATGGCTTGCAGGTCGACGGCACTAGCGTTGAGGCTGACCTCTTCGGCAAAGGCCAGCCAGCCGATGTAGCTGGCGCCTGCCATCACTGGAACGCCCACGGTCTTGCCCGCCAGGTCATCGGGGCTGTCGATGCCGGCGGCGGCCATCGATACCACGCACACGGGAAAGCGCCGATACCAGTTGGCGACATAGCGTACGGGCAGGCCGTTGGCCCTGGCCATGGCCACCTGGTCGCCCGAGGCGATGGCATAGTTGACATCGCCCGCGCCCAAGCGCTGTAGCAGATCGGTCTCCATGCCATAGTCCAACGTCAGTTCCAGACCCGCTTCTGCAAAGAACCCTTTCTCGATGGCCACATACACAGGCGCGAATTGCACGTTGGGTATGAACCCCATCGCCACCGTGACAGAAGCGGCCTCGGGCTCTCGCTGGCAACCGCTCGTTCCCAACAACACGACGACCAGAGCGAGCGGCAGCAGCAACCATCTCTTCCTCATCCTTGCCTCCCTATAATCCAGAATGGCTGCGCGGCACGCGCCAGCGCAGCACCTGCGACTCGACCAGCGAAACCAGACCATACAGGCCCAGCGCCATCACCATCAGGGTGAACAGCGCCACGAACATCAACGGTGTATCGAATAGGCCACGCGCCAGGTTCACGAGAAATCCCAGGCCACGGTCAGAGCTGACAAACTCGCTGACCACGGCGCCGATCACTGAAAGCGTGGCGCCCACCTTTAGGCCGCCGAACAGGACGGGCAGAGCAGCGGGCAGCTCGAGATAGCGTACCACCTGGGCCGGCGTTGCTTCGAGCGAGCGCAGCAGGTCGTGCAGCTCGGCATCGACGCTGCGCACGCCCACGATGGTGTTCACCAACACAGGAAAGAACAGCGTCAACGCGCACACCAACACCTTTGAGGCGCTGCCAGGGCCAAACCAGATCACCAGTAGCGGCGCCAGTGCCACGATGGGGATGGCCTGCGAGGCCACCAGATAGGGCGAGAGGATCGTCTCGAGCAGGGGAGACTTGGCAAGCGCATAGCCCAGCAGCACGGCCACGGTGAGGCCCAGCGCCAGGCCTCCCAACACCTCGCGCAACGTCACCAGGGTGTGCATGAGCAGGGTGCCGTCGCGCCACACCTGTGTAAAGCGCAGCCAGACGCGGGCGGGTGTGGGCAGCAGAAAGGCAGGATAGTCGCCCACCGCCACAACGAGGCGCCACAGCCCCAGCACACTCAACAGCACGATGGGCGCCAGCGTCAACGCCCAGCGCCGGTGCCGTGCCTGCTGGCGAGCCTGCGAATTGTGCCGTGTATCCACAAAAAACACCCCGAGCAGAACGCCTCGGGGCAATGCGGCTAACGCCATCGCCTTCTCTCATCCGGACTGAACCGTCGGCTCCGGCCTGTCACCGGATCTGCCATTGCTGGCTCGCGGGCTCGGTGGTCTGGGCCACCATACCGCCGGTAGGGATCGGCTCTCACCTTACCCTGCCCCGAAGGCTATTCTAGATTGACCGCATCATAGCGTAATCATGGTGCGAGGTCAAGCGCTCGGCTTTGACCGGCCCATTGCCCTGGGCTAACATGGCGGCACTCGCAACGGGGAGGGACCGTGAAGCGCGGAATCAGCTTTCTGTGGGCACCGCTGCTGATGCTGGCGCTGGAGATGCCCGTCTGGGCGGCGCCGGCTACGCCTGTAGCGGGCAACGATCTGGCAACAAGCGCCTACCTGTTGGCCTGGCTCTGGCCGGCGGGCCTGGCGCTGGTGTTGGTGGGCATCTCTGAAGGCTGGTCGATCAGCGATGTGGCGGCCATGCTGCCCATTGCCATGGCGCTGGCCGTGCTGGCCGAGCTGCTAAGCGCCTTTGGCCTGCACTATGGCGGGGCGCTGCTGGGCGCCGAGTGGGAGCCCTTTGGGCCTGGCTGGGGGCTGCTTGGGCATGCGGGCCTGCTGGCGTCGAGCGAGCTTGTCTCTGTGGCCATGCTGTACGATCTGCCCCGCCTGACGGTGGCGCTGCTGCCGCCTCTGGTGGTGCTGCGCGGGCGTGTCTGGCCCTGGGCGCGCTATCTGGTGGCGCTGATCTGCGGTATCCTGCTCTATCCGGTGGCGGGCAACTGGGTCGATGGTGGTGGCTGGTTGGCCCGCCTGGGCGATACGCTCGGGCTGGGGGCTGGCTTTGTGGATGCCGGGCTGGTGAGCCTGCCGCTGGTGACGACGCTGGCCACTCTGGGCGTGGCGCTGGCCCTGCCAAGGGGCCATGCCACCCCTGATGCGCCTGAACTGCGACCGGCCTATCTGCCGCTGCATGTGTTGCTGGGCGGGGTGTTGGGCCTGCTGGGCTGGCTGGCGTTGCTGCCCGGCAGCGATGGCAACATCGTGCTCGTCGTCACCACGCTCTGGGCGGCCGCAGGGGCGGTGCTGTTCGCCGCCTTCTATGGCTGGTTGTCACGCGGTGCCGTCGAGCCGGGGCTGATCGGCCGGGGCCTGCTGGCGGGCGCTCTGGTGGTGGCGGCAGCGCCTGCGGGCGAGCTGTCGCTGCTGGCGGCCTTTGTACTGGGGGCGTTGGCCGGGCTGGCTCTGGCGCCGCTGATCTACCTGTTCGACCAGAGCCTGCGGCTGCGCGAGCAGAGCGGCCTGCTGGCTCTGCTGGGGGTCATCGGGGCGTTGGCCCTGCTGGTGCCGGGCCTCTTGGGGGCCGGTGGGGGGCTGCTGACGGGCCACGACGGCGGCCAGCTCTATGCGCAGGCGCTGGGCTTGCTGGCGCTGGGCCTCTGGGGCGGGGTGCTGCCGTGGGCTGTGACGACGCTGGCGCGTGCGGTGTCGGCTTTGCCAGCCCAACTGCGTGAACGCGCTGAACAAGAGCGGCTGAGGCTGGCCGCTGTCGGCCAGGAGCCATCGGCCGAGGCCCTGACGCCCGTTGACGCGCCGCCTGCCGATGACGAGTCGCTCAACCGCCCATAGAGTTGCCCAGAGGGGCCGCGTGTAGGGTACGGTAGAACGGCCCCTGCGGGCGCAGATCACTGCGGACCACTGCCGCCGCCGTTGCCAACATACTCGCCTGCTGCGGGCAGTGCGCCTCGACGGCCTGCCCCAGCGCTTCGACCTGCCAGCGTGGCGCGCTTTGGCGAACGCGTGCCA
>JAAYDS010000046.1 GCA_012729155.1 Chloroflexota bacterium
AGACGTGCGTTGGCCACACCCGCGGCCCAGGTCGACAGCACGTCGTTGCGGTTGCGGCCAGGTAATGTCAGGTGGCATTCGGTCAGCGCCAGTGGTATGTCTGCGCCCTGCAGGCTGGCGCGCATTTGTTGGATGCGCTCGTCGTGCAGGGAGGCCGCGCCCATCAGCAGATCGTAGGCATGGGCAGGGTCAGAGCGCCAACGCGGCCATGACCAGCCGTCGGCCGGCAGGTTGAACATGTGATGAAAGGCCAGCATGTCCAGCTCCTGGCCAGCGACGTCGAGCATGGTGTGCGACCAAAAGGTCCCATCCTCCTGACGATCACCCCAGCCGATGAGGGCGACGCCTGCGTCGACGGCGCGCATGGCGCGGGCAAAGGCGAGCGTTCGTTGGGCGGCGGTCTGGGCATCCCACCCGCCGTGGCCGTAGGAGGTCTCGTTGCCGAGCTGCCAGTGACGGACATTGTAGGGCGATTTCACACCGTGGCTGCGTCGCAGGGCGTTGTCGGGGTCGTTGCAGTAGGCCAACCAGGCGGCGGCTTCTTCAGGGCCGCCCACGCGGGGGCGGCCGTCTGGGTCGATGCGCCAATGATCGCGGCCATCACCCTCCAGGTTGACGCAGATGAGCGGCGCTGCGCCCACCTCACGGCCCAGGCTGAGGAACTCGTGGGTGCCCACGCGGTGACTCTCGATGCCGCCCCACAGCAGGTTGTGGTAGGGCTCGCGCTGACTGATAGGCCCCACACCCTCGTGCCAGCGATAGTACGAGGCCAGACAGCCGCCCCAACGCAGCATCGTGGGCGCCAGCGTGCGGGTGGCTGCTAGCATATCCTGGCGCCAGTCGCCGCGGGCCATATCCCAGGCCGCCTCGACAGAGCTGTCGGTGGTTCCCAGCGGTTCCATGAACTGCATGTAGAGGTAGGGCGACAGTGGGTAGCGTGGCGTGGGGTCTATGCGCAACGTATGCATGGTCATGACAGGCTCCTGGCGGCCCCACGTGGGCCTTTCGAGTGTTGTTGGGCTCATGATATAATGGCCGTCGGCTTTTGTCATCAGAGCGAGCGGGCCTCGCGCTGGCGAGCCCTGAGCAAAGCCCATAGACTGTGACTCTAGAGTGCTTACAGGACGACAGGGCGAATCAGAAGGCTCGTGAGGACAGCAAAGCGAACATGACGTTAGCGAACGTACTGCTCATTGCCCTGGGGCTGGCCATGGACTCGTTCTCCGTCTCCATCTGCTCGGGGGCCATGTGTGGGCGCGTCGACCTCAAGCAGGCTCTGCGCGTTGGGTTCACCATGGGCGGCTTTCAGGCCATGATGCCCGTGATCGGCTGGGCCGCGGCGTCGCTGCTGGCGAGCTATGTCCAGCGTTTTGACCACTGGATCGCGTTCGGCCTGCTGGCGTTGATCGGCGGCAAGATGCTCTGGGAGGCGCTGCGCGGCGACGGCGAGTGCGAGTTTCTGATGCTAGACAGCTGGCGTATGCTCGCTCTGCTGGGCGTGGCAACCAGCATCGATGCGCTGGCTGTGGGCATCTCCTTTGCGTTTCTTGGGGCTGGTATCGCGATGCCGGCAGCGGTGATTGGGGTAGTGTGTCTGGCTCTGTCGATTACGGGTGTCTATCTCGGGCGACGAGCTGGCGACTGGCTCCGAGAGTGGACCCCTGCTGTGGGGGGCGTGGTGCTGATCGCCATGGGTGTGCGCATCCTTATCGAGCACCTCAGCGCGGCGGCGGCCTAGCCACGATGACCATCTATCGCGCGCTGGCTCCAGAGGAGTTGGGGCGCATTCGCGATAGAGACCGCTCAGAACGCGTGACGCACGGCTATGTGCAGCATGGCAGCGAGATCGAGCGGCGCGAGGTAGAGTGGGACATCCCCACCTTTGATCGCTATGGCGATGGCCCGTGGAGTGTGGCTCGCAAGGCCGCAGAGTGGAAGGCCATCGCAGAGCAAAGCGAGGCTTTTGGAGCGCTGGATAGCGAGCGACTGCTGGGGGTCTGTGTACTACGCCATCGCCTGCGTGCCGACATGGTCGACATGGCCGAGCTGGCCGTGCTGCACGTAGATCGCGCTCACCGCGGTCAGGGCATTGGGCGCCGCCTGGCCATCATGGGCATAGCCGCCGCGCAGGCCAGCGGCGCCAGGGCGATCTATGTATCTGCCTCTGATGCTGAACGCGCCGTTCGATTCCACCTGGGCCTCGGGTTTTGCCCGACGGCCACCGCTGACCCAACACGGCTGGCCCAAGAGCCTACCGATATCCGCATGGTGCTAAGGTTTGGGCTAGACGATGCTGCTTGCCCCTGCAAGGGCAATCTCAAAGTGCGATAGAGGAGCAACTTGGATCCCTTTTGGTACAAGCTCGCCTTGAGTTTTGGCGTGGGCGGTCTCTGGATCACCCTGACGACCGTCGCAGCTGAGCGGTTTGGAAGCCGTATCGGTGGGTTCCTGGGGGGCGTCCCCTCTACCATCGTCGTGGCCTTGCTGTTCATCGGGTGGAGCGATGGCATCGCGATGGCGCGCGCCACGACCACCGCCTTTCCCCTGGCCTTTAGCGTCAATGCACTTTATCTGATCGCCTACGCCGCCCTGGCCCGGCATGGCGCTTTTGTAGCCATGGCTGGCGCCGTAGCCGCCTGGGCAGTGGGGCAAGCGGCGGTGCTCTCGTTGCCTCGTATCCCCTTTGGTGTCAGCCTCGTGGCGGTGGCGCCGGCGCTGGTGGCCGGCTATCTGATTCTCGAGAAAGGGCTGGGTGTACGTGCTGCAGGCGGCTACCAGGTGCGCTACACCTGGGGCGCGATCGTGTGGCGCGCTTTACTTGCTGGTAGTATCATAGCCTTGACGGTGGGAATGGCACGCGTCGGAGGGCCCGTGGTGGGGGCGGCCATGGGCGCGTTTCCGGCCGTATTCACCTCGACGCTACTCATTGCCTCGCGCCAGGCGGGGGCGTCTTTTGCCCGCGGCATGACCACTTCGATGCTGGTCAGTGCCCTGGTTAATGTGGTCATGTATGTAGTCGCCTTTCGCTTCTGGTCTGGCCATTTGGGTCTTTTTGCGAGTACAATGGCATCACTTGCGGTTTCATTGGTTACTGTGGTGTTGACGCTGCAATTCGTGCGACGCTACGTGAGCTAGCCATCACAAGGGCATCGTGAAGCGAGCCGTACTCGTGGGTCGCACATGAGCGCAAGGGAAAGGGGTGTCCAGCATGGACGTCTTTCGTTCGCCGTCGCCTGTCGAGTGGCGCTTCCCTGTGCAGTCAGCCCACGACGGTGTGCCTTTAGGGAATGGGCTCTTTGGCGCCCTGCTCTGGGGAAGCGGCAATACGTTACGGCTGACCATCAACCGTGGCGACTACTGGCATCATGAGGCAGGGTTTGAGCCTGGCCCCGAGGCCACGTGGGACAACCTCGTGCAATGGGCTGCGACCGGCAATCAGCACGACCTCTTGCGTGTGTTCGAGGGCCGCGATGATGCCGGGCAGTCGCCCCAGCGGCCCACACGCCTGCCCATGGGGCGCATCGACCTCGTCTTTCCAGATCCGCTGACGTTGGGAGATGGCAGCCTCGAGCTGGCCACGGGTTGTGCCGGCGTCATCGTCAACGGTCCATCCCGGGTTAACGTCGAAGCGGTGGTGCCCCGCAATGGTGCACTGCTGGCGCTGCGTATGCATGGTTGCTGCTTTCAGCAGGTAAGCCCCGGGCTGCACCCGGCTGGTGCTGAGCCGGGAGAGGTACAGGAGTTTTTCGATGCCCACGGCCTTGGACGACCCGAGCATCGCGCCAGTGGCGCGCTGACGGGCTGGACGCAGGCCCTGCCGCATGATCCGGCAATGGCGGTAGCCTGCCTGATAGCCGACGATGCTCAGGGCCATGTGACCATCTACATCGCCTCTGAATATGGCTCTACCCCCGATATGGCCTGGGCTCGCGCTGTTGAGGCCGTGTCGGCTGCTCAAGAGTGCGGCTATGATCGCCTGGCAGATGATGAGGCGGCCTGGTGGCGCTCGTTCTGGGCGCACTGTGCTCGGCTGCAGCTCGATGATGCTACCTACCAGTCGCTCTACGAGATGGGTATGTATCGCCTGGCCTGTGCCAGTATGGCCAACGGACCCGCCATGGGCCTGCAGGGCCCCTGGATAGAAGATGACCGCCTGGCCCCCTGGCAGGCAGATTATCACTTTAACATCAATGTGCAGATGTGCCATTGGCCGGCCCTGGCGGGCAACTGGGCCAGCAGCTTTGAGCCGCTGTGGGCGATGGTGCGGCGCTGGCTGCCGCGGCTCAACGAGAACGCCCGTCGTCTGGTGGGCATCGATGATGGCTACACGCTGCCGCACGCCGTCGATGACCGTGGGGTGGCGATGGGTGGTTTTTGGACTGGGCATGTCGACCACGGTTGCACTGCCTGGCTCGCGCACCTGATGTGGCGCTACTATCGCTTCACCCTCGACCGCCTGTTCCTGCGAGAGCTGGCCTATCCCCTGATGCGGGGGGCGCTTCGCGTATACGAAGAGATGCTCGTTGAGCAGGAGGACGGCCGTCTCGCATTGCCTCTGGGCGTCTCTGCCGAGTGGGGCGGGCGTTCTACCGCTGCCTGGGGGCGCAACGCCAGCTATCAGCTCGGTCTGATTCACGCTCTGGCCAGGGCGATCCCCGAAGCAGCCGAGGATCTGGAGATCGATGACCCCATTGTGGGACGCTGCCGCAGCATCCGCGATCGATTGCCCCTCTTTAGCGTAGGCGGGGCCCAAGATCAGGCGGCTTATTGGGCCAACGAGTCAGCGTGTGATGATGTGGCCGAGATCGCAGTGTGGGAGGGGCTCACTCCCACGATGTCACATCGACACTTTTCGCATCTCATCGGCCTCTATCCGCTTGACCTTTTTGACTTGCGCCGCAGCCGCAGTCTGCAAAAGATCGTCGCTCGCTCGCTCGATCGCCTCACGCGAGCTGGCAAAGGCGAATGGTGTGGTTGGTCGTTCCCATGGGCCGCGCTCTTGATGACAAGGCTTGGCATGGGCAACGGCGCCGCGCTCAATCTCGAGGCCTTTCGTCGCGCGTTCACCTCGCCCAATGGTGGGCCGCTGATCTTTCCTCGGCTGGAAGGGTTAACTGGCATGGGGCCAGACGCATTGACCATGCAGCTCGATGGCGGCATGGGGCTAACTGCGGCCCTGCAAGAGATGATGTTGCACACCAGCCGAGGTGTGCTATATGTCTTTCCAGCGGTGCCCGAGGATTGGCGGCTGGTGCGGTTGCTGCGATTCCGCGCCGAGGGCGGCCTGATCGTCTCGGCTGAGAGGGTCGACGGCGCGACGCGCTGGGTGCGTGTGTTGGCCATGGACGAGACAGAGCTGCGCATGGCGCTGCCTTTTAGCGATAGCGCTGTGGCTATGATCAGCAGCCGCGATGAACAGCCTGCAACCTGGATCGGTGCGGGTATCATCCGTCGGCACATGCATCCTGGCGAAGAGATCACACTGACGCCCGTGACGCGTTTGGAGCAACGCTAGAGAGGAGCTGTAATGACCGAGCTGTTTCACCGTCTGCGCGCCGCTAACCCTGATCTCAACATCATGGCGGTGGGCGACCCTGCCTTCCGGCGCTATGGGCGCCTGTTGACGGCCTATGATCCCAGCGAGATGATCTCGCGCGCCAGCCAGATACTACCAGAGACAGAAGGTGTGGCATACGAGCCTTCGGTCGCGGCGCTCGAGGCGCCCAGCATCTTTAACCGTGCCATCGCACAAGAGGTTTTTGGGGGCATGCCGATGCAGGTGGGCTGGTGTTATGGGCAGAACCTGGCTCTCGATGCCCTAGAATACCATCGCGGTAGCGAGGTCAATGTGTGCCTCACCGACGTGGTGCTGCTGGTGGGCCACGTGCAGGATATCTGCTGGGGTGGCGATGAGCGGCATGGACAGGTCAGCTACGACACGGCCAACGTGGCAGCATTCTTCGCCCCGGCAGGAGCGGTGGTCGAGCTATCGCCCTGGAACCTGCACTATGCGCCCATCCACTGCGCGCAGGGTGGCAGTTTTGCCACGCTCGTCTACCTGCCCAAGCTTACGAATGAGCCGTTGACCTTTGAGGCGCCCAAAGTTGGAGAAAGCCGATTGTTGTTTGCCACCAACAAGTGGTTGCTGGCGCATCCCGAGGTGGCAACGCTCAAGGCGGCCGGCGCCTACGTCGGGTTGACGGGTGAGAACATCACCGTCGTCGCTGCGCCGCCGGCAGTATAACGCATCCGTCATCCACGGATTCAGCCTGCGGCGATAGCATCTGGGGCGTAGCCATTGGGGTCAGAGCGCTTGCCACAGGCTGTGTCTGGGCAAGACGCCCAGTGCAGCGGCATTCCCGGGCTTTGGTGAGCCATGATGCTGTTGACGCGCCCGTTATTGTAGGGTATAATACATCCTGGTGGCTCGGCGGAAAGATCGAGCCTGGTTACAGAGGGGAGTGGTTTCACCGGATGCTAAAGGACTCTAAAGAGAAGATCGCGGTAGAAGGGACGGTCACCGAGCCGTTGCCCAATACCCAGTTCCGCGTTGAACTGGACAATGGGCACGAAGTGCTGGCCTATATCTCGGGCAAGATGCGCAAGTACTATATCCGTATCCTCAAGGGGGATCGGGTGCGTGTTGAGCTCTCGCCCTATGACCTGACCAAGGGGCGCATCGTCTACCGCTTCAAGTAGGCCCGTATCGGCTGTCGGGCCAGATAGCAGCATGCACAGGGCGTGACCTTTAGAGGTCACGCCCTGTGGTATCGATGGCGCCAGGTTCGCATGTAGCCGCGATCACTGCAACCGAGGTGATGGCATGGACGAGCGAGCAAAAGGTGGGGCGTCTGGCAGCGCGCGCAACACGTTGAGGCGCGAACTGACCCTGGTGGATGCTGTGGCGGTGGGCCTGGGCGCCATCATAGGGGCGGGCATCTATGTGGTCACGGGTGTGGCTGCCGGTGTCGCGGGCCCAGCGTTTATTGTTGGCCTGGCGATCGCCGGGCTGGTGGCGGCCTGCAACGCGCTGAGCTCGGCGCAATTGGCGGCCACCTATCCGCAGGCTGGCGGCACCTACGAGTACGGCTACCAGGTGCTGCATCCCTGGGCTGGCTTTGGCGCCGGTTGGATGTTTTTGGCCAGCAAACTGGCTGCGGCAGGCACCGTGGCCCTTGGTTTTGCTGGCTATCTCTCAGCGCTGTTGCCCGGCCTTCCTGAGCGACCGGTCGCCGTGGTGACTGTCGTGGTGCTCACGGCGGTAAACCTGGGGGGCATCAAAAAAGCGGGCCGCCTAAATCTAGCCATCGTCGCGGTCTCGGCGGCAGCGCTGATCTATCTCGTCGTCGCCGGTGTGCCGGCGTTCGATCTGGGCAACCTGACGCCCTTTGCACCACAGGGACTGGGCGGGGTGCTGAGGTCAGCCGCGCTGCTCTTTTTCGCCTACACGGGCTATGCTCGGCTGGCCACGCTGGGTGAAGAGGTGCGATCGCCCCGTAGCACCATCCCCCGGGCTATTGCCATCTCGCTGGGCTGCGCCTCGCTGCTGTATGTGCTGGTGGCCGTGGTGGCCGTGGGCGGTGTGGGCGCCGAAGCGCTGGCGACCACCAGCTCGCCGCTCGAGCGCGCCGCCGAGTCGTTCAGGCTGGCCGGCGTGGGCCAGGTGGTGGCGGTGGGCGCCACGGTGGCGATGCTCGGCGTGTTGCTCAGCCAGATCCTCGGCATCAGCCGCATGCTGTACGCCATGGCACGCCGCGGCGATCTCCCCGCGGCTATGAGCCATGTCAGCGCACGTCATGGCGTGCCAGATCGAGCCATCGTGCTCACCGGGTTGGTGGCCATCGTTGTGGTGTTGTTCGGCACCCTCGAGTCGATCGTGGCGGCCGCCTCATTCACTATCCTGCTCTACTATGGGGTGGCTAACCTGGCGGCGTGGCGGATGCGCCGTGAGGACAAGCTCTACCCCGATTGGGTGCCCTTGCTGGGCATGGCCAGTTGCGCCCTCCTGGCTGCCACACTGCCATTGCCGACCATTCTGAGCGGCGTTGCCCTGCTGACCGCTGGGATCGTATGGCGTTGGCTTTGGCGCCGCCGGTCGCGGTCGGCGAGGTTGCCGTTGGGCTGACCTATTTCGGCCACGCCAGGGGGCTGGTGTACAATCCGCAGACTCGGTCTGGAGAAGGTCATGCGATTGCGACTGCCGCGTGTCAGCATCAGCCGTGATGCCCGCCTGATTCTGCTCAGTTCGCTGCTCTACGGTGTGGGCTTTCGAGGTGTGGGCTCGCTGCTGCGCCCGCTGTACGTGCTCCGTCTGGGGTATGGCCCCGAGCTGTTCGGGGTATGGTCGTCGATGGGGCCGCTGGCCTTTATGACCTTTGCATTGCTGGCGGGCTTGTTGGGCTCGCGGTTGGGGGTGCGCCGCTGCCAGCTTCTGGGCGGGGCCGTGCTCATCGTGGGCTATGGCATGCTGCCTCTGTGTCAGCTGGTGCGGGGGCCCTGGGTTCAGGTGCTGTCGTTCGCATCAAACCTGATTACCTCGGGTGCCTGGTCGTTTCTGAACACCAACCAGTTGCCCGCTCTGACGCGCGCCACCGCCCCCGAGCGTCGCATGCAGGCCTATGCCCTCTTTAACGCGCTTTTTGGACTAGGGGCCTTTGGGGGCAGCCTGTTGGCCGGCGCCTTGCCCGGGCTGCTGGGCCGCTGGCTGGCACTGCCGCCTGATGGCCCCGGGGCCTATGCGGCTGGCCTGTGGGCCAGCGCGGGCATGATGATGGTGGCCATGTTGCCTCTGGTGCTGTTACGGCCTGATGAGCGCTCGGCATCACGGCCTACGGGGCAGCCCAGAGCTTGGCCGTCGATGGCGGTGTTGTTGCCGCTGTTGGTGATCGGTTTTCTGGCGCAAGCAGGCATCGCCGCTTACCAGATGTTTGGCACCGCGTACATGGACCAGGGCCTGTCGCTGCGCGCTGAGGCCATCGGTACTGTGGTGAGCATCGGCCAGATCGGCGCTATGTTGGCCGCCCTGGCAGCGCCGCGCCTTTCTCGCAGATGGCAGCCCGGCCGCGATGTGATGCTGGCCTCGTGGCTGGTGGTGCTTTCGTTGGTGCCGGCCACGCTGTGGGCCAACTGGCTGCCGGCCGCTTTGAGCTACACGTTGGTGCTCGCCAGCAACAGCCTGTGGCTGTCGATGTACCAGGGCTGGTCGATGAATGCCGTGGCCGAGGACGAGCGCTCTATGGTCTCGGGCATTGCCAACACGGCGTTTGGTGCAGCGTTCGCCTCGCTGAGCTTTGGTGGCGGTTTTATGGTGGCGGCCCTCGGCTATCGCTGGCTCTTTGCAGTGGGCATTGCCCTGAGCGCCAGCGGCGCGGCCTGGTTGGCCTATCTTTTGAGCCGTAACCGCGCCGCCGACGCTTCTGTTCAGAGTTCGTAGCTCAACGGCCGGCCCCATCCTTCGGCCATGAATAGCTCCTCTGGGGCCTTGCGGGGCCGACGAGGCGGTGTATCGTCGGCAATGCCCACCGGCGTCAGGTTCTGTACGGTGTACCCATCGGGCAAGCCCAGCAACGCGCCAACCTGTTCGCGGTCGATGGCCCCGACCCAACAGGTGCCATAGCCCAGGCTCGTGGCCGCCAGGATGGCATGATCGAGCACGATGGCGCCGTTGGTGTCTCCCTGATCGGGCAGTTTGACCAGCACCAGAATCGCACCCGCCTCACCGATCCATGTTTGGCCCATGCAAGCCGCGGCCACCTGCTGCCTAAGGTCTGGCGCTGTGACCACGATCAGGCGCCAGTTCTGTCTGTTGGAGCCTGTGGGTGCGCGGCGCGCAGCCTCGAGGATCAGCCCGAGATGGTCCGCGGGCACCGGTTCATCGCGGTATTTGCGGATGCTCTGGCGCTGCCACATCGTCTGGAGGGTAGCATTTGGCTCGGTCATATGTGCCCCTTTGTGTTTGCTGCAGCCCTAGGCTACCATAGCCGCCGACGATGAGCAAGCATCCAGCGGCGACGCCGGATTGTCGTCAGGGGCCTGTGCTGCCATCGCCCGAGGTGCAGCGATGTACGTCAGCGTGGCGCTGTTGGCCGACGAGACGACGCAACGGCTGGTCGATCAGATACGCCAAGAGCTTGGCGTGTCTGTAGCGACATTGCCACGCATGCCGCTGCCGGCGCATCTGAGCCTCAAACAGCCCTTTGTCTGCAAAGAGCTGGCGCCGGTCGAGGCCTGGCTCGAGCGGTTGGCAAGCTCGTTGTCGCCTATCGAGATCGCTCTCGAGCGGCTCTACCATGGCCAGTACGAGGGGCAGGGCATTCTGGGGCTCGCAGCCGCCGAGACAGCCTGCCTGCGGGCGCTGCACAACCGGATTAACGCCGAGCTGTTAGCCGTGGTGGCAGACCCTGCCGCACCGTTCGATGGCGATGCCTACCGCTTTCACGTGACGGTGGCCATGGGGCCGCTGGGCGCCGATAACCCCTATCGCCGCTACCATGACGCCATGGCTGACCCGCACCTCGACCACATCATGTTTGCGCGCCAGTTGGCCCTGTTCGTGTGCGCTGGTGCGCTCCCCACGCCTCAAGACTGGCGCCTCTATCGATCGCTGACACTTGGCGCCCCGCCGCCACGTTGAGCCGGCCACGCCTGCTGGCTGCCACTCATCAGCGCCACTGACCCCTTCAACTGGCCACCTGGCTAGCCGAAAACGGTACAAACGTCGTATGTCTGGAGCCCCACGCCAGGAACACCCCTGTGACGGCCTGCGTCTATCAGGTGCAAATCGGTGAGAGGCGCACGTGCCTCAAGAGGCGGTCCAGAGGCGGAGCAAAGGCCTCTCACCACAACAGCCCGTGGCGTCTGAACAAAATAGGGAGCTAGCCAGTGATGTACAAGAGTCGGATTCTGACGATGGCGTTGGTGACGAGCATGACGGCATTGAGCAGCGGCTGTGGAGTGATCGCATATGCCCGTGAGGCAGAAGTGGCGCAGGCGCCGGCCGTGATCATTCGAGAGACTGCCCCCAAGGCCGAGCACACCACGCCAGACCTGGTGGTGCAGAGCTTTTACAGCTGGTATCTGTCGTATGCGAGTGGCGCCGAGGGGCGCAACCCTATGGTCGATGGCGCTTACCGCGATCGCCCTGAGCTGTCAGCTGATCTGGTGGCCGAGATGGATGCACTGCTCAATGGGCCAGATCGCGTCAACTATGACCCGTTTCTACAGGCGCAAGATGTGCCTGGCTCTTTTGAGCTGCACGAGGTGGTGATGGATGGTGATTCAGCGCGCGTGGTCTTGTCTACCGACTTTGCAGGGCACGTGCTGGCGATAGACCTGGTGCGGCATGATGGCGCCTGGCTGATCGACGAGATCGGCCGCGCTGATGCGCCGGAGGTGTCTGCCGAGGCAGACCTGGGCGCCAGGCTATCTGGAGCGGAACAGGGCGCGCAGGCCTTTTATGATTGGTATCTTACCTTTCTGAGTGAGAGCGAAGGCGAGGGCGGGCCGCCCAGCTTATTGAATGATGGGGCTTATAAGCGTTGCCCCTATCTGGCGCCCTCATTCATCGAGGAGCTGGCAGCGCAGCTGGATAGCGGTGAGCCCCTGATGGCCGATCCATTTCTGTGTGCTCAGGACATCCCCGATTGGGTGCGCGTTGAGCAGGCCGTTGAAGCGCGGAACGGCGTGCAGTTGACCATGGTCTCTAGCTTTGCAGAGCATCGGTTCAACGTGTTCATGCGTGAGATGACGCCTGGCCAGTGGCTGGTTGACGGCGTGCAACCGGTCGTCGACTGAAGGCCTCAGCATAGGCCGAGGCAGAGCGCCGGCATCGCAAGGTGTGGGTGCTCTGCCTATAGCGACACGCCGCGACGGCGCAGAACCCAGGCCACCAGCAGCGCAACGGCAAAGCCGATGGCCATGTTGGTGAGCAAGGCCACGCTCGCCGTCAGCCCCGCCAGCGCCAGCGACCAACCCTTGAGCCGTGCTGCTGGTAACGCCATCTGAATGCCCACCATGAACATCATGCCGCCCACCAGCGCCATGGGAAACGCGCTCAGAATGCCCAACAGTGAGTGCCCTAGAAAGATGCCCAGGCCAAGCTCGATCAGCCCCTCGAGGATGTTTGTACCGCCCGTGCGCGCCCCAAAATAGTACTGACCGGCCAGCCCTCCCGAGCCATGGCACATGGGCATGCCCCCAAAGAACGAAGCTGCCACATTCATGGCGCCCATATTCACCAGCAAGCGCTCTTCGCTCACCGCCTTGTCAGGGAACAGGTCACGGATCATAGCGGCGGTGGCCAGGCAGGCGTTGGTGATGGTCAACGGCACCTGTGCAAAACCCGCCAGCACCATACTCTGCCATACATCGGCCGGTGTGGGCAGGGTGAATCTGGGTAGGCTGACGCGCAGGTGCAGGTGTGGCAACAGGTCGCCACGCACCCCCATCACGGCCACACCCAGCCCCATGATGACCAGAGCCGCTGGTGCATAGCGGCTCTCGCGCAACAGCAGGATGATGGCGATGGCGATGAGCGCCCACCAGAACTCGGGCAGGCTCAGTTCCACGGCCTGTGCCGCCAGGGTGATGCCGAGGGCCAACTGGATGCCACGGATCACGCCGTTGGGCGTGATCTGCACGAGCTTGCGCACCGCGCCCGTGGCCGCCAACGCGAACCAGATCAGGCCCAGGCCCAACCCCGAAGCCGTCACCATCGAGGCAGACCAGCCCTGGCCGATGGCCGCCACAGAGACGACCTTCTTGGGCTCCACTGGCATCGGCAAGCGGTAGACGAGCCCCGTGATGATGTTGGTGAGCCCCAACATGACGAACAGGCCGACCGGGTCCATGCGGTTAATGGCGATCAGACCGATGGCCAGAGGAAAGAGCGTACCAAAGTCGCCCATTGAGCCAGCGAGCTCGCGAAGGTTGAACTCAAAGTCGCCGTATCGACGCGTCTCGCGCTGCATGGCCTTTCTCCCCGGGGCAGGTGTGAGATCCGCGGCGCTCCAAGACAAGGGCATCGCCAGGCGAAGGCAACTTGCGCGTTACCCTCGCCTGGCGATGAGATGATCACTCAGCTGGCGTGGTCGGCTGACCGCATTCGGGGCAAAATGCGCCCTTGTCTGGTAGAGTGGCCCCGCAGTTGGTGCAGTGGCGCACTTCTGCAGCGGCTGCTGGCTCAGGCGCGCTTTGGGCCACGGGTGCTAACGGCGCCGGTGCGCTCGGGGGCACAGACTGCACCGGCGCTGCGGGCGCCACTGACGCAACTGGGGGCGGTGGTGTAGCTGGCTGGCCCGAGGATTCGGTCACTGAGGGGGCGGCCCCTGGCGTCTCGGGCACATACTCCTCGGCCTTGATCTGCTCGAGCTCGCGCTGTAGCTGGTCGATCTGCTGCTCCAGGGCAGACATCTGCTCGTGGGCAGCGGCGATGGTGGGATGGTCGATCATGCTCTCGCGATACAGCTTGAGCACGCCCTCGCCCAGGCTTGTGTATTGCTCACGCACCTGCTTTTCCACATCCGCAATGGCCTGTTCTTGTTTGCGGACCTTTACCATCTTGTCGGCCTCAAAGGCCACCTTGGCAGCACCTTGGCGAACAGAACCCCACAGTTTCATATTGACCTCCCGGGAATGCATACAGCCCAACACGGCTATTGTAGCGTATTTGTGGCCATCTGTCTCTGCCACGAGGGGCAGTATGCGTAAATTGCCTGGGCCGCCAGGCGTGCTATGATCCACACGTTAGCATCATCAACATCAGGAGCACGGCATGCGACTCTACTTTGTAAGGCACGGCGAGAGCGAGGCCAATACCACCGGGCTTTTCAGCAATCGGCCGCCTGGCGCTGCCCTGACGGCGGCGGGAAGAGAACAGGCCGAGAGCCTGGCAGTCCGTCTGCACGACGCAGGCATTACGCAGATCTACAGCAGCCCTTTGCTGCGCGCCCGGCAAACGGCAGAGATTCTCTCGGCGGCGCTCAATGCGCCCGTCGAGGTAACCGATGCGTTGCGCGAGTACGACATGGGCATCTATGAGGGCACCAAAGACCCGGTGGGTTGGGAGGCCAACCGAACACTGTTCATGGCCTGGACCATTCAGAAGCAGTGGAACCAGCGCGTGCCAGAGGGCGAGAGCATGAATGATATGCGCCGCCGCTTTGAGCCCTTTGTCAATGACCTGGTGGACGCGCACCGTGACAGTGACTCGCAGGTGGCGCTGGTGGGGCACGGCGGGCTCTACCTCGCCCTGCTGCCCATGATGCTGAGCAATGTGCGCTATCGTTGGGCCCTGGCGCACCCATTCGGCAATGCCGATGTTGCGGTGGTTGAGCCCGATGGCAGCGAGTTAGTGTGCCTGAGCTGGTGTGGTCTGGAGCCTGGCGCCGAGTAACCTGCTGTAGCGCTCTGAGCCCAGGCTAATGCTCGCAGCAGGTGCTGTAGCCAAATTGGGTGACGCTGCCATGGCGATTGCGCTATAATGAGGGTGATGGTATGGCGCTGGGGGCGCTAGGTGAGGTCAAGATGAAACGATGGTGGGTGGCTCTACTGACATTGGCGCTGGCACTTGCCCTGGCGAGCGAGGTCGTGGCGGCGCCCAAGGCGGCAGCCTTTGTGGGCGCCTGGCAGGCTGTTGACGGCGATACCGATGGCGATGGCGAACGCGACAATGACGACCACGATGGTAGCCGCATGCGGTTGAGCATCTCAGCAGGGCCCAAGGGCCGCTATCGCTTCAACCTGCGCGACGACGCAGCCAGTATGTGTTCGGCTGATGATGACGGCCCCTATGCCTGTCTCGTCAAGGGCTGGCTGACGATGGATGATCAGGGCAGGTTGGTGGCCAGGGCGCCCGTCAAGTGCCTGGCCAAGCCGGCTTTTGTGCTTGATGACTATGCCACCGTGCGGCTGGAATACGATGCCGAGCACGACACGCTTCGCGACAATGGGGGCACGCTCTGGCGCCGTATGGGGGCCCATGTCGAGGGTGATGCTGCGCTCAAGCATGGCATCGAGTTAGAGAAGGCACCCAAGCCCGAGCCGCCGCGCGGCCGTGGCAACAGCGCGCGCCCGGACAAGTAGACGGCGCCCGGGACGTTCTGGCGAGGCGAGTGCCCCGATGCCCTAGAGCAGAGCCGTTACACTGGCTGCCGTCGCTGCTGTGCTGTTCCACACGGTGCTGCTGGTGCACTTTGCCGTGCGGCGCTGGGCG
>JAAYDS010000345.1 GCA_012729155.1 Chloroflexota bacterium
GACGTCGCCCTGTTGCTGCGGTTCCTCAGATGAGGAACTGGCGCGTGCGCCTGGCAGAGATCTGGGGTGAGCTACGGTCCGTGGCGACCGGACGCAACAACCTGCTGGATGCAGTCTTGCCGCCGCTCGGCTTTGTGGCGCTCAACGCGGGATTGGGACTGCGACCTGCGCTCATCGGTTCTCTGGGCATCAGTCTTGCTCTCGCCATCTGGCGGCTGTTTCGGCAACAGGGGCTGGCCTATGTAGTGGGTGGCCTGGCGGGCACGGGCGTGGCCGTGCTTTCGGCCTTTGCATCGGGTCGCGCGGCAGACTATTTCCTGGCGCAGATCGCGTCGAGCGCGCTAACCTGCCTGGCCTGTCTCGGCAGCGTCATAGTAAGCCGACCACTAGTGGCGCTGACCTCGCACCTGGCGCGTGGCTGGCCCTTGAGCTGGTATTGGCATGACCGCGTCAGGCCGGCATACAGCGAGGTGACGCTGGCCTGGGCTCTGCTGTTCGCGCTCAAGGTGACGGCTCAGTACCTGATCTATCGGGAGGGACGCACCACCGCCCTGGGCCTGTTCAATCTGTTCACCGGCTGGCCCGCGACCGTGGCCGTGCTGGTGGCGAGCTATCTCTACGGCACATGGCGGCTGCGACAGCTGCGCGGCCCCAGTGTGCAAGAGCATCGCGACCAGAAACCGCCCCCCTGGCAAGGGCAACGGCAGGGGTTCTAGCGCCGCGGTTCCAGCCGTTGATGACGAAACGGCGACGATAGTATGATGGTCCCAGCCCTCGCTGTGGGGCTGGCGTAAGTGGAGGGTACACCATGCACACCATCGATCTGGACATCGCTCACGAACCCCTCTACCTCTGTTGCCTCGAGGATTGGTCGGCCGAGATGGCCGAGGCAGGCGCTCACAAGGCACGCTGGTATGCCCGCATGAAGGAGCAGGGCTTGCGCGTCAAGCTGGCCGTGGATGACGATGGCGCTGTAGCGGGCATGATACAGTACCTGCCCATCGAGGCATCTTTCGTTCAGGGCAGCGGCCTGTATCACATTCTGTGCACCTGGGTGCATGGTCATCGCGCGGGTGTTGGGCCACGGCAGGGACACGGGCTGGGCGCCATGCTGCTGCAGGCTGCCGAAGATGAGGCGCGCACTCTGGGCGCTAAAGGCATGTCTGCCTGGGGGCTGACAATCCCCGTATGGATGCGCGCCCGCTGGTATCGCCGGCACGGCTACCGCCCTGCCGAACGCGACGGCATCAGCCTACTGCTGTGGAAGGCCTTTGAGCCTGAAGCGCAAGCGCCGCGCTGGATCAAAGCAGTGCGCGCCCCCGAGCGGGCGCCGGGTCAGGTGAAGGTCACCGCCTTTGTCAATGGCTGGTGCCCGGCACAGGCAATCACCTACGAGCGGGCACGACGTGCCGCTGCGGAGATTGGAGAGCCGGTGGTGTTCGAGGGTATCGATACGGGCGATCGCGAGACCTTCCTGGCTTGGGGCATCAGCGATGGACTCTACATCAACGGGCGCCCTGTGCGCACCGGCCCACCGCCCAGCTATGAGCAACTGCTGGCACGCCTGGCGCGCGAGGCGCGGCGTTTGCGTTAGCATCGGCCATGAGACATGCATCGGCCAGACAGGCCACACGCCATCGAGGAGACCCTATGCAGCTACGTAACCCGATCATCCCCGGCTTTTATCCCGATCCCAGCGTCTGTCGTGTCGGGCGCGACTTTTATCTCGTGACGAGCTCCTTTGAGTACTTTCCAGGCGTGCCGCTCTTTCACAGCCACGACCTGCTGCATTGGCGACAGATCGGACACTGCCTGACGCGTCCGTCGCAGTTGCCGCTGGAGCACAGCAGGCCCTCGGGCGGCATCTTTGCGCCCACCATCCGCCACCATAACGAGCGCTACTATATGGTGACCACCAACATGACCCATGGCGGCCATTTTTACGTCTGTGCAGACGACCCCGCCGGCGAATGGTCAGAGCCGATCTGGATAGACACCGGCTTGCGCGGCATCGACCCCTCACTGCTCTTTGACGACGATGGAGAGGTCTACTTTACCAGCACGGGCTGGGGGCAGGGCATCGTGCAATGCACCATCGATATCGCCAGTGGTGAGCCGACGTCTGAGGTGCGTCAGATATGGTCGGGCACCGGCGGCGCGTGGGCTGAGGCGCCCCATCTCTACAAGATCAATGGGCTGTACTACTTGCTGCTAGCCGAAGGTGGCACCGGGCTGGGCCATATGTGCACCCTAGCGCGTAGCGAGAGCCCTTGGGGGCCATTTGAGCCCTGCCCACACAACCCGATCCTATCGCATCGTTCGAGCGACCTGCCCTTGCAGGCCACCGGCCATGCCGAGCTGATAGACGCCGGTGATGGTTCCTGGTGGCTGGCCTTCCTGGGCATTCGACCCGTTGGTGCGTTCCCGATGACGCATCACCTGGGCCGCGAGACGAACCTGGCCCCCGTGCAATGGACCGCCGACGGCTGGCCCGTGGTAGGCCTCGAGGGCCATGTGCCCGCGGAGATCGAGATCGAGCCGCTGCCGCTGGCGCCCTGGCCGGCGGCCCCCGTGCGCGATGATTTCGGCCACACCACGCTGGCGTTATGCTGGAACCACCTGCGCAACCCGCAGCCAGGCTCCTGGTCGCTGACAGGACGACCGGGCCATTTGCGCCTGCAGGGTTCGGCCTTGACCTTGAGCGATGTGGATGCGCCGGCCTTTGTTGGTCGGCGTCAGCAGCATATGGCCTGCCGCGCTACCTGCAGATTGCTGTTCGACCCTGCCAATGACCATGACGAGGCGGGCCTGACCGTGTTCATGAACGACCAGCACCATTATGAGATCGCCGTGCGTCGCACGGGCGGCCACCGCTGCATCATCATGCGACGACAGATAGGCAGCCTGCGATCAGTAGTGGCCATCCGCGAGCTCCCCGCCGGGCCGGTAACGTTATCTATGACGGCAGACGCTGCAAGCTACACCCTCAGCTATGCCGCCAACGACGACGCCCTGCAACCGCTAGCCACTTGCGAGACACGCTATCTCTCCACCGAGGTCGCGGGCGGGTTTACTGGCGTGTACATCGCCATGTACGCCACCGGCAATGGCCAAGCGACAGTCGCGCCCGCTGATTTCGACTGGTTCGAGTACGAACCTCTGAAGTGATGGC
Source organism: Chloroflexota bacterium (assembly GCA_012729155.1). GTDB lineage: Bacteria > Chloroflexota > Anaerolineae > UBA1429 > UBA1429 > JAAYDS01. The sequence continues at coordinate 3,173 of JAAYDS010000345.1, forward strand.
CGGCAACGCCAGACGCAAAGAGAGCGGGGAGCCAGGCTCCCCGCTCTCTGGCTGTAGCGCGACACTCAGCGCGGAATGATGAGCGTCTGGCCAACCTTCAGGGGAGCACCAGCATCGATGCCATTGGCCGCGGCGATCTCCTCAACCGTGGCGCCATAGTGCAGCGACAGGTTCCAGAGCGTGTCGCCGGGCAACACCACATGTAAGAGCCCCTCGCCTGCGGGAGTTGGCGTGAGAGCCACCTCAGGCTCCGCCTGTTCGTTATCGAACTCGTCAGGCCCTGGCTCAAGCGTCGGCGGCTCTGGCGTGGCAGGCACCGGCACCCATATGCGCTGCCCAACCTGCAGCAGCAGCGGGTTGACGTCGGGATTGGCGGCCAGCAGCTCGTCGACCGAGAGGCCATATTGCCCCGCGATGACTGCCATGGTCTCACCCGCCATCACCACGTGCCATTGCCCTTCCTCAGGCGAAGGCGCCGTCGCCGTCGGTTCGGGCGGCGTGGTCGTCGGCTCGGCGGGTGTCTCAGGGGCGGCTGTCGAGCTGGGCTCGAGCGTGGGCAACGTCGCCGTTGTGGGCGTCGGCATGACCGGTTCCTTGGTTGGCGTCGGCTCGGGCCGCATCGCCCCACCCTGGGGGATCCAGAGACGCTGGCCGATGTAGATCAGATTGCCAACGCCCAGGTCGTTGGCTGCCGCGATAGCGGCCACCGCAACATCATGCTCCTGGGCCAACAGGTAAAGCATATCGCCCGGCTGCACGCGATACCAAAAGCCCTCGCCCGTGCGCTCGGCTGCCGGGGTAGGCTCCAACGTCGGTTGAGGCGCGGGCGCCACGGCCTCGTCTGCAAAGACCTCGATCACCTCAAAACCATAGGCGGCCATCGAGCCGGCAACCTGCGCGTAGGGATAGAGCCTATCTTTGCCCTTGGGGGCCTTGTTGGCATACCAGTAGACGCCATTGCCATCCCACACGTTAGGGTCGTAGGCCACAAAGGCGCTAGCGTCGGCGGCAAAGCCTCGCAGCACAACCCAGCGGCTCTGATCATAGGCATAGTAGCGGCCAGCATTCAGCTCTGGCGGACTGAACGGCGCCTGCAGGTCGCGCCCGGGGGTGATCCAGTGCATCCACAGGTGCGCCAACACTACCGATCCTCTGTCGCGGATCGCGGCCTCGACGGCGGCCACTGAGCTGAGCCGCTGATGTGCCACGCCATAGTGCTTGAGAGCGCGCATCAGATCGTTGACGCTCGTCCACGAGCCGCCTCCGATGTAGGCGCGGATGTCAGCGATGGGCACGATCTGGCCGGTGGCGAACTGCGTCGCCATGGCGACGCTGGTAGGCCCACAGTTGCTGTGGGCCACCGGGCCACTCTCAGCGGCGCCCTGATAGCGATACCAGTCATCGGCGCGAGCCTGTGCGCTTGTGCCGGCGCAGTCTCTGCAGACGGGCATCGCTGCGGCCTCGGCCACGACAGGCGGCACCAGCCACTGTAACGCGCCCGTATCGGGCGAGACAAGCGCCAGAGACTCGTCATTGGGGCCAAGGGCCTGGCGTAAGGCCATCCTCTGCGGCCCAAGAGCCAGGGCGCCCACAGGCGCCGACGCCAATTCGTCGGCCTCGGTGGGCACCAGCTGCCACTCGTCGAGGCGACTGCTCCAGAGGCCCGAGTAGGCCGTTGCCAACAGGATTCCACCACCATCGCCCCAGAAGCCGATCTGGGTTACATCGGGAGGCAGCATATCCGTTGCCAGGGGCGTCGCTTCACCCTTGCCGCTGGCATCGGCAAAGAGGGCGAGTGTACCCTCGTACCAAAGAACGAGTTGTTCTGTAACAGGAGAGGTGGCCACTAGTGCCGGGCCGGCGATGTCGAGCGCCTGTAGCAGGGTAGCATGACCGCGCAGGGGCAGAGCGTAGAGCCCTCGTTCTTCGCCGCGGATCAGGATCGCCAGCACCGTCTTGCCGTCGGCCGACCAGGCCAACTGCGGTCGCCCCGCCACGCCGAGCTGAGCGTCTCTGAGCAGCGTCTGCGGGCGGCCATCGGCGGGCACAGTAACCACCCATGAACCGGCGGCCCAGGCAAGGCGCTGGCCGTCAGGCGACCAAACGGGGGCTGCCCAGGGCATCTCTCCCTCGGCCGCCAGCCTGCGCTTACCCTCGGCAAGGTTGGCCACCCAGAGCTGGGCGATAGCGCCAGAGCGCCCCTGGTCGACCACCACGTAGGCCAGCCGAGTGCCATCGGGAGAAACCGCGGGATCGCGCGCATCGCCGTTGTCCGTCATGCGCCAACGGCTTTGGTCGGCAGCCGAGACAAGCCAGACATCGCCGCCCTGTCGATAGGCTAGCAGTTGTTGGGCCTTGACCAGTGGCGATGCGGCCACGTCACCTGGCCCGCTCACCAGCCAGGCCTGCAGAGCAAAGGCCACCGCTATAGAACCCACCAGCACGGCGATCAGGATGAACAGGCGGCGCTTGTCGAGCATGGTTGAGTCACCTCGCGTCAAGGCGCTAGTAGCCTTGTCCAGTCTAGTTGCTGCTATTCTAGTCGCCTGCGCAGGGCGGTGTCAAGAGCAGTCATCGCTGCAGAGCGCGCCGCCCGCGGCTTTGACACACCCAGGGCGGCGTGTTAGGCTTACGAGCCACAGCAGATCGGTGCATGGGGGTGTGCTACGAGGTGTCGCTAGGTAGACGATGGGCAGATGAGCTAAACGATCGGCAGGTAGAGGCGGTCACCGCCCCACTAGGGCCAGCGCTGGTGTTGGCCGGGCCCGGGTCTGGCAAGACGCGCGTGTTGACGTATCGCATCGCTTACCTGGTGAACGAACTACAGGTACCGCCTCGCGACATCCTGGCGGTCACGTTCACCAACAAAGCGGCGGGAGAGATGACCCATCGCCTGCGCCAGCTCGTGGGTCCGGTGGCAGCACAACTGACTGTGGGTACCTTTCACGCCATCTGCGTGCGCATCTTGCGGCGCGAGGCGCCCCACGTAGGGTTTGGCACCGACTTTACCATCTATGACGCCGATGACCAGAGCCGCGTCATCACGCGCCTGGTCAAAGAGCTCGACCTGGACAGCAAGCAGTATCGCCCTAGCGCCATTGCCAACACCATCTCTCGGGCCAAGAACGAGCTGCTCACCCCTGAGACGTATGCGCCCCCCACCTACTGGCACGAGGCCGTGGCGCGGGTTTTTGCGCGCTATGAGGCCTACAAACACGAGAACAACGCCCTCGATTTCGATGACCTGCTGCAAAAGGCCGAGGAGCTCTTGCGCGAACATGCCGATGTGCGCGCGCGCTATCAGCGCCGCTGGCAGCAGGTGCTGGTCGACGAGTTCCAGGACACCAACCGCGCCCAGTATGATCTGGTGCTGCACCTGGCCGGCGAGCATCGGCAGGTCTTTGTGGTAGGCGACGAGGATCAGAGCATCTACTCGTGGCGCGGTGCCGACTATCGCAATGTGCAGCGCTTTCGGGCAGACTTTGGTGAGGCGCGGGTGGTCTTGCTAGAGCGCAACTATCGCTCGACGCAGAATATCCTCGACGCGGCGCAGGGCGTGATCGCACGCAACCAGCATCGCACCAAGAAGACACTATGGACCGAGGCCGAGGCCGGCGACCCGATTCAGCTCTTTGAGGCTTATGATGAGCGCGAAGAGGCGGCCTATGTGGTCACAGAGCTGCGCCAGCTCGTCTCAAGCCGCAAGGTGACGGCAGGTGAGTGCGCTGTCATGTTTCGCACCAACGCCCAGTCGCGGGCTCTTGAAGACGCCTTTATGCAGCACAATCTCCCCTATCGCCTGGTGGGCGCAGTGCGCTTTTACCAGCGACGCGAGATCAAGGATGTGCTCTGCTATCTGCGTTTGATCCACAACATCGATGACGAGTTGAGTCTGCGGCGCATCATCAACGTGCCCACCCGCAAGATCGGCGAGCGCACGATAGAGCAACTACAGGACCATGCCGGCGTTCGTGGGCTGTCGATGGGCCGCGCCCTGCTCGAGCTGGCAGATGCCCGCTCACAGCGCGAGGTCACCCAGAGCGGCATGCTCTCGACCGCCGCAACCAACAGCCTGCAAGGGTTTGGGCAGATGCTGGCCGGCCTGGTGGGCGCCCGCGACGAACTGGCCCTGCCAGAGCTTTTGGAGCGGTTGCTGCAAGAGAGCGCCTACCTGAGCTACCTGCACGATGGCACCGAAGAGGGCGAGGAGCGCATCAGCAACGTGCGCGAGCTCTTTACCGCCGTTGAGCGCTACAGCGCCCTGCCCCCCGAGGCCGCCTTGCGCAGCTTCCTGGAGGATGCCGCGCTCGTCTCTGACACCGACGAGACGAACTGGGATCAAGATGCCGTGACCATGCTGACGCTACACTCGGCCAAGGGCCTCGAGTTCGACACCGTCTTTATGGTGGGCATGGAGGAAGGCATTTGCCCGCATGTGCGCTCACTCGAAGACCCAGACCAGATGGAGGAGGAGCGGCGCCTGTGTTACGTTGGGGTCACCCGTGCCAAGCGCCGGCTATATCTGGTGCGGGCATTCCGGCGTACCCTGTTTGGCAGCGCCGAGGTGCGCGACCCCTCGCGCTTTCTGAGCGACATCCCTCGCAGTGTACTGGCCAGCGGGTTGGCGGTTGGGCGCCCTTCAATCGGCGGCATGAGCACCAGCAGCACGGCGGGCGGCACTATGCAGCGGCGACCGGCGAGCGGAGGCACCACGGCGGGCTCATGGGTCGAGCGACGCCGTGAGCAGAGCGAGGGCATCCGGCGTCGTCAAGCCGAGTACGGCGCGCCAACCGAGAAGCGGCGTCTGCCGCGGGCGACGACCGCTCCAGCTGAGCGTCCCGCGCCCGCGCGACACGAAGCAGCGTTTGGCGCGGGCGATCTGGTGCGGCACCCCCTCTTTGGCGAGGGCACGGTGGTGTCTAGCCGCGTGGTGGGCAGCGACGAAGAGGTAACGGTGGCCTTTGCCGACCAGGGCATCAAGCGGCTGCTGACACAGTATGCTCGCCTGGAAAAGGTGTCGACGCGTTGACGCCCACTATAGCAGGTGGCGCAGCAGCACCCAGGCGATGGGCACCACACTGATGGACACCAGCGCTGTGAGCAAAGCCCGCTCCGACGAGAGCTCTAGCACCTCGCGAATGGCGAGATAGCCCAGCGCAGCGGCCAAAAGCCATGAGACGGGCGCCGCTAACAGGCCTCCACAGGGGATGATGCCCAGAATGCCGATGGCAAAGGCGGCTGCCACATAGCCTAGCACCCTCGCCAGGCCCAGCCAGGTGCCCCGCCCGCCCAGTAGCTGCGTCCCCAACAGCCAGGCCACTGAGGTCCACAGCAGCCACAGCACCAGAGGGCCGACCAGCAGGCCAACCCAGAGGGCAGTGCGCGTTCCGATGCCAAGGGCCCACAGGGCCGACGTGGCGACCACGACGATGGCAGCCTGGGGTAGGGCTGCGCTGTCGTCGCGAATCTCGGTGAAAACCTCAGTCCTGAAGGACAAGACGCGCAGCAGGCGCCTCAAAGTCTCGCTCAGCATGGGCATAGCTCCTCGAACATCAACACAGCCCCTCTACGCAGCAAAGCGGCAGCGGTAGCGCGAGGAGGAGCGCCCGGAGCAATGGCCAGCGAGAGAGTGGCGGCCTGATATCAGGCAGGGCAGCAATAGGGCAGGCGTGGCTCGCGCAACTCGGCCAAGCGAGCGCTCTTGGGCTCGTGCAGCCATAGCTCGGTGACATCGTCAGCCTGCAGTAGCCGTTGCCAGGTGGTGCGAATGAAGGTGATGCGTCTGAGGCGGGCCGCTGGCACCGGCCAGGGGAGCTCTTGCACCGGCCCAAGGCGCAGGCAGTAATAAGAGACGTTGGCGCGAGGATGGTCAGGCTCGTGGGGGAACAACTCGGCCCGCTTCAAGATGTCATAGCCATGCACCTCGGCATAGTGCCGGACGGCATGGCCGAGCTCTCCAAAGCAGCCGGGTAAATAGAAGGCGACAAAGTCGGCGGCGATGCGCCGCGGCGCACGCCCAACTGGTATGTGATACCAGCCCTGCTCGACGATGTGCGCCCAATCGCTCGCGCGCGGCACCACCGCCACCAGCACAGAGGGATCGCGGCCCAGAGACGGGATGGGCTCGTTGGCCCACAGCA
>JAAYDS010000346.1 GCA_012729155.1 Chloroflexota bacterium
GCACGCCAGCGCTGGGAAGCAACGGCCGCGCCTTTGCGGCCAGGGTATCGTCAAATGTCAGAAGCGCTGATACTCGTCTACCGGCACCACGAACACCACCGCGCCGCCCACCTGCACCTCGATCGGCTCTGAGATCAGCGGCGCCATCTCGACCAGCGGCGGCGTGGGATACACCGTCCGCGTGCGCGTGTGGCACGTATCCTTCAGGATACGCATTACAGCGGGCACTTTGTCGTCGTCCACGCCGATCATAAACGTGGCATTGCCCTCTCGCAGAAAACCACCCGTGGTCGACACCACCGTCGCCTGGAAACCTTCGTCCATCAGTGCCTGTCGCAGGGCGTCGCGGTCGTCGCGGTTGACGATGCTGAACACGAGTTTCATCGGTTCCCCCTCCTACAACGGGCCATGGTATAACCAAAAAGCGCCCCGGCACAGGCCCGGAGCGCGCAACGCGTTGACTTTGCCTCTGCCATTGCCTGCGAAGTTAGCTGACGGGTTAGGGCTGGTAGCTGCCCCTCTCGCGCAAACGAGATGCACCCCACGGTCTGGTTCCTCCGCTCTCCAGCGTACTGGAGATTAGGCTGCTGCTATTCGGTTTTCCAAGTTCATTCTAAGCCACTATGTCAAAACGGTCAACCGCCAAAACGCTCAAGAATCCGCGCCGAGACGCGCCCCTAGGCCTCGGCCGCCTCAGCCGACAACGCAGCCTGTTCGGCCCGTCGCCCGGCGATGGACGCCACCACGCACACCACGCCGAACATGCCTGCCGCCACGAAAAAGGGCGCCCGCGTGTTGACTGCCGCCACCACGGCAGCGCCGATCATCGGCCCCAGGCCAAACCCCGCCGAGGCTGCGCTGCTGTTGAGGCCCAGCGCCACGCCCGTGCGATCTTTGGGGACGCTATCCACCAGCATGGCGCTCAGGCTGGGGCCAATGCCACCGCGGAACAGCCCCTGAAGCGCCGAGAACGTGCCCAGCACCAGGGGCGTGCCGGCCAGGCCCATCGGCACATAGAACAGCGCCGTGCCGATCATGCCGAACAGCGTGGTGCGCCGGTGCCCCAGGCGGTCGCTCAGTTTGCCCACCGTCACCGCCGCGATGGCCGCTGTGATAGCGCCAACGCCCGTCACGGTGCCGGCCACCGAAGCCGGTTGCACCCCCGCCTTGACGATCTGCTGAATCAAGATCGGCATGGCCGGCGAGATGACGCTGAATGTCAGGCTCAGCATCAGGTTCACCAGAATCAGCCCCGCCAGCACCGGATTGTGGAATATCTCGCCAAAGCCGGCCAGCGGGTTACGAGAGCCTTTCTGGGCCGCTGCCAGCTCCTCGGCGTCGCGCTCGGGCTCGACGGTGCCAAAGATGGCCATCAGCACCGCCACCACCACCACCGCCGACGAGATCAGGAACGTCTCTTTGTAGCCCACGGCATCGCCGATCCAGCCGCCCATCATCGGCCCCACCGAGATGCCCACAAAAAAGGCCGTCTGCAACATGCCCAGCGCAAAGGCGATCTGCTTCTTGGGCACGCTCGCCGCCACCAGCACCGTCGAGGCCGATGGCGTGCCGGTAAAGATCCCCTGCAAAAAGCGCACAATCAACAGCTGCGTGGGCGTCTGCACAAAGGCGGTCACCGCCATCATCACGGCTGTGCCAATGGTGGCGCGCACCAGGTTGGGCTTGCGCCCAAAGCGGTCGCCCAAAGCCCCCCAGATCGGTGTGAAGAGCGCGAACGACACCGAGCCCACCGACTGGTAGGCCCCCGTCCAGCGCGCCACGTCGTTCAGGTCGGTGATGCCCAGGTCTTGAATATAGTAGGGGATGAGGATATACCCCGCCTGGAACGCCATCAGCGACAGGATCTGCACAAACATCGCGGCCCACAGGGTGCGCTGCCAGGGCAGCAGCTTGGGCAATCTCATAGAACCATCCTCGTCAGCATGTTAGGCTCGACTATACGGCAAACCCGTGCGGGCGCCAAAGGCGTGCTCACGGGCGCAGCAGCACCTTGACCACCGGCTCGTCGCGTCGCAGCATCAGTGCCAGCGCCTCTTGCGCCTGCTCGAGCGGCAACTCGTGAGTGATGACCCCATCGTGCGCGTGCGGCGCCGCAGCCAGATAGCTCAACGCCGTGCGAAAATCCTCATCGGTATAGATCTGCGTGCCCACCAGGTCCAGCTCGTTCACCGTCAGGGCAGAGAGCACCAGCGGCACCGCCCCCGCGAACAGCGCGATGATGACAATGCGCCCGCCGCGCCGCGCCAGTGCCAGCGCCTGCGCCACCGTGGCTTTGGCGGCGCTCGCCAGGAACACCACATCGAACCCGTCGAGATAGTCGCTGCGCACCCGCGGCACCAGGCCCGCGTCGCTGGCGTCATACACATCGTCGGCGCCCAGCACCCTCGCCAGCGCCAGGTTGTGCGGCGACAGGTCGGTGAGCGCCACGCTCTCGGCCCCCGCCAGGTGCGCCGCCAGCGCGGTGAACAGCCCAATGGTGCCGCCGCCGAGCACCAGCGCCCGCGTGCCAGGCCCCACCAGCCCGCGACGCGCCGCATGCACGCCCACCGCCAGAGGCTCAGCCAGCACGCCGCGCCGCAGCCCGATCTGGTCGAGCGGGTAGACGATCTCGGCACGGCTGACAAAATACTCGGCAAAGGTGCCTTGCCAGCCGCCCAGGCCCGGCACCACCTTGTTGAGGCAGGTGTTGGTGCGCCCCAGCCGGCATTGCGCGCAGACGCCACAGTGCGTATAGGGCATGACCGTCACCGCCTGGCCCACCGTCAGGCCCGTCACCCCCTCGCCCAACGCGGCGATGGTGCCCGCCACCTCGTGCCCCAGCACCACCGGCGGCTGCCTGAAGGGGTGCGTGCCCTCGAACGAGTGCAGGTCAGACCCGCACACGCCCGCATAGGCCACCTCTATCAGCACCTCACCCGCCGACGGCGCCAGCATGGGCGCCTCTTCGATGACCACCTCGCCGGCCTGCCGCAGCATCGCTACGCGCATCGCTACCCTCCCTGTGCACAATGCGAACATCCTAGGCCGATCGCACCCGGCTGTCGAACTGCCCTTGCGCCCGCGTCCCGCCCGCGCTACCATGCCCCCAGTCTGCGCCACACACAAGGAGTGCTACTCATGGACAAGGTTAGGATCTGCGTCGTCGGCATGGGCATCGGTCGCTCCAACGGCCGCGCCCTGGCTGCTAACCCCCGGAGCAGTGTCACCGCCCTGTGCGACCTCTTGCAGGATCGCATGGAGGCCTTTGCCAGCGAGCTGCCCGAGCCCGTCAAGTTCTATACCGACTACAAGCTGATGTGCCAGGACCCGGATATCGACGCCGTGATGGTGGGCACGCCCAACCAGTGGCACGTGCCCATCGCCCTCGAGGCCGTGCGCAACGGCAAGCATGTGCTCGTCACCAAGCCACTGGCCGATTCAGAAGACGCCGCGCGCACGCTGGTCGAGGCGGCCGAGGCCGCCGGCGTGGTCAACATGATGTCGCTCTCGATGCGCTTTTCAGACCCGGTGCAATACCTGGGCGGCCTGGCGCGCCAGGGGTTCTTTGGCGAGCTCTACTATGCCCACTCGCGCAGCGTACGGCGCATCGGCATCCCCGGCGCCAACAAAGGCGGCGTGCATTTCATCCAAAAGGGTGGCGGCGCCTTTCGTGACATGGGCGTGCATTTTCTCGACTCGGTCTGGTGGCTGCTGGGCCGCCCCAAGCCGGTGAGCGTGCTGGGCGTGGCGGGCGCCAAGTTCGGCCCGCGCGGCCAGGGCTACTGGATGGTCGAGCATCAGCCGCCGGCCTCTTATTACTCGCAGTATGCGGCCGACGATTACGGCGGTGGCTTTATCCGCTTTGACAACGGCGTGGGCCTGCACATCGAGTCGTTCTGGGCCAGCCACCATGAGGATATGGGCCAGATCGAGCTGTTTGGCACCGAAGCCGGCGCCAAGCTGCGCCCCCTTACCCTGCACCAGACGCTCAATGAGCAGCCCGTCGACATCCCCGTGGAGCTGCCCCAAAAGCCCAGCACCTCGTGGGATACGCTGGCGGGCCACTTTGTCGACTGCGTGCTCGACGGCATACCCTGCCAGTCGCCCCTGCGCGATGGCCTCGAGGTGCAGCGCATGATGGAGGCGCTGCTGCTCAGCGCCGAGTTGGGCAAAGAGGTGCGGCTCGACTAGCCGCCCTGCACCAACCGCTCGCAACCAGAGACGGCCCTCGCTGAGGGCCGTCTCGCCATGCTGCCAGGCGCCGCACGCCTCAGCGCCAGGGTGTATAGTCAGGGTTGGGCGTGGGCAGTTGCGCCGCGACGCTCTCGCGCCAGGCCGCCAGCAGCCGGTGCAGGTGCGTGGCCAGCTCGGGCTGCTCGGCGGCGCAGTTGTGCGCTTCAGAGACATCCTCGCGCAGGTTGTACAGCTCCAGGCGGCCGTCCTCGTAGAACTCGATCAGCTTCCAGTCGCCGGCCCGCAGCGAGGCGCCCGGCGTGCCGCCCTGGTTGCCATAGTGCGGATAGTGCCAGTAGATCGCCTCGCGCTCGAGCGCGCCCTCGCCGCGCAGCAGCGGCGCCAGGCTCACCCCATCGACGTGCTGCTCGGGCCGCAGCGGCAGCCCCGCCATCTCGAGGATGGTGGGGTACAGGTCGGGGCTGGTCACCGGCGTGCTGCATACCCCCGGCGCGGCCACCCCCGGCCAGTGGATGAACAGCGGCTCGCGGGTGCCGCCCTCGTACATCCAGCCCTTGCCCTCGGCCAGCGGCGCGTTGCAGGTGGGCGAGCCCTCGGCCGTGGCCAGCCCGCCATTGTCCGAGGTAAAGATGATGATGGTGTGCTCGGCCTGGCCGGCCGCCTCGAGCGCCCGCAACAGCCGCCCGATGTTCTCGTCGACGCTCTCGATCATGGCGGCATAGGCGGCGTCAGACTGCAGCAGCCGGCGCGTCACCCGCTGGTCCTTCTTATGCTCACAGGGAAAGGCCTCGCCCTCGGCAAAGGTGCGCTGGCGGTCGAGCCCCAGCGCCCGCGCCTTGGCCTCGTACTTGGCGATCTTGTCTGCCTTGGCCTGGATGGGGATGTGCACGCAATAGTCCCAAAGGTTGAGGAAAAAGGGCCGCCCGTCGCTGCGCTCGATCAGGGCGATCGCCTCGTCCATCAACCGGTCGGGCAGATACTCGCCCTCGGGCCCGTCGGGCAAGGTGGGCAGGCCGTAGGGGCTAAAGTAGCCGTGGTTGGGCATGCCCCAGTCGCACCCGCCGCGGTTGACCTCGAACCCGTGGCGATCTGGCCAGTAGGCGCGCTCGCCCAGGTGCCACTTGCCCACGTGCCAGGTGGCATAGCCGCCCTCGTGCAGCGCCGTGGCCAGCGACGTCTCGCTCAGCGGCAACTGCCGCACGTAGGGCGCGTCGATCAGCTTGCCCTGGGTGTGCCCCCCGATAAAGTTGGTCACCCCCACCCGCGCGGGATACTTGCCGCTCATAATGCTGGCGCGCGTGGGCGAGCAGACGGGGCAGGCCGCATAGGCGTCGGTGAAGCGCACGCTCTGCGCCGCCAGATGGTCGAGGTTGGGCGTCTCGTAAAAGGTGCTGCCATAGCAGCTCAGGTCTTTCCAGCCGAGGTCGTCCATCAAGATCAGGATGATGTTGGGCCTGCGCATCGCGCCTCCTGCAAGGTCTGGCTGCGGGCCATGATACCCGCTCGCGAGCCGCCCTGTCCAACGCACGCCGCCGCTGCCGCTAGCTGTACAACGGTTGCGGCGCCACGCAGGCCGTGCGCGAGACCAGCTCTTGCAGCTCTGACACCGTCAACTGCTCGATGCCCATCACCGCCAGCGTGCGGCCGCGCCGCCAGTAGTCGGTCTGGTGGATGATGGACGCCAGCCGGATGAGGCTGTTGATGGCCTCGACCTGCACGCCAAAGCGCTGCCCCAGCGCCGCGATGGGCACCAGGCTCATGGGCACATCTTCGGTGATGTAGCGGTGCATCAGCGTGGCTGGCGCCTTGATGCCGCGGTAGCCGCTCTGGTTGTGGATGGCGTCGTGCAGCGTCTCGCCCACAGCGTTATAGGCCAAAGACAACCACTCGCGTGCCGACTGCGCCCTGATGCCCACCGCCGAGCCAACTGTCACCCGCTCGCGGTCGAGCGCCTCGAGCACCCGCGCTACCGAGGGCGTCACCCCGTCGATGTAGAACTCGTAATCGCCGCCGGTCGACTCGATGCGCCCAGCGTTGAGCAGCGTCAGCGCGGGGTGAAAGATCGCGCCCATGTTGTTCAGCCCCGTGTGCAGCACCGTCTCGCCGTCGATGTACTCGGGAAAGGCGTCGCTGATGCGCGCCAGCACCTCGCTGGTGCGCGTGGTTGGCAGCGCCGCGATGGGCACCGCATCTTTGACGCGCGTGATGCGCGCCTGCGTCGGCCCCTCAGAGCGGCACACATAGAGCAGCGTGGCGGTCTCGGCCAACGTCACGTCGGCGGTGCAGCCGCCCTCGCGCAACGCCTTGAGCACCTCGAGCGTGCCGCCGGTGCGCCCAGGGTTCAGAATGACCAGCTGACCGTCGCGCAGGTGCGGGGCCATGGCCCGCGCCAGCGGCCCGTGCCCAAAGGCGGGCACCACCACCTGGATCACCTCGGCATCGGCCAGCGCCTCGACCAGATCGCTGGTGACGCGCTCAAGCCGCCCAAAGCCATGCGGTACGCCGTCTTCGGCGGCCAGTTCGATGCCACCCCGCAGGCGGATGGCCCGCACGTTGTCAGCCGTGCGGTTGTACAGCGTCACCGGATAGCCCATCAGCGCCAGATGCGCGGCCATGGCCTTGCCGCCATTGCCCGCGCCCATGACGGTGTAGCGTGTCTTGGGGGTCATCGCGTCTCACCTTTCTGCTGCTGCAACTGCGCCAGTCGCTCGGCCTCGCTTTGCGGCCGGCCGGTGGCCTGGTCGAGCGCCACACAGGCGCCCCGCTCGTCTACGCCGGTGATCACTGCGCCCCGTGCGTAGGCGTTGCTGGCCAGGTGCGGCGCATCGAGCACCCCGCGCCGCACCGCCCGCGCCAACGTAGCGGCATCGAGCAGCGGATCAGCCACGCCTTGTGCGCCCAGTCGTTCGATGGCGGCGATGATCTGCATCGCCTCGTCGCGCAGCTCGCGCCGTCGCGCCTGCACGGCGGGGTCCATGGTCATATCGGGCTGGCCGTTGAGCGCGTTGTCGATGGCGCGCTGGGCCATCACACAGGCCTCGATCACGTCGTCGGCGGTGGCGGCGTGGTGCGCCTCGCTGTGGGCCACCACGTGCACAATGTGTGGCTGCAGCGCCATCTGCAGATAGACGCTGGCCGCCAGGTGCGCCCGCGCCGCGCGATCGTCCTGGGGATAGCTCAGCAGGCCCGTGCGCGTCTGTCGCCAAACGCGAAAGGTCTCGCCCTGCAGCATCTCGGCCATATCCAGCATCGCCAGCATCTTGGCCAGGTCCATGCGGTCATTGA
>JAAYDS010000047.1 GCA_012729155.1 Chloroflexota bacterium
GTTACCCCAGCGGATTTTAAGTCCGCAGCGTCTGCCATTTCGCCACCGCCCCATCATGCCAACAGGCGCCCAGAGCATATGCCCGGGCGCCTGTTGAGTCAATCTGGCTCGCTCAACGGCGCGCCAGCGCCACGATCCACCCGATCACCGACATGGCCCCCAAGGCCAGCAATAGGCCCGTCCACCACAGGTTCTCTGGCAGATTCTTGCCATAGCCCGGCGTGCGCACCGACTTGAACTTCAGGCCGTCGTCATCCGGCCCGCCCAGATCGGTCTCTTCACCCGCCTCGATCTGGCCGCCCTTGGCTTTGGCGGCCGTGCGTTCGCCATTCGCATCGATGCGCTGATAGGTCAGCTCATACTTTTGCGGGCGGATCACGTCGCGATACTCGGGCCGATCCCGCAAGAACTGCTCTGTCTTGTAGCTGCTCAGCTCGTAGCGCACCTCAGTGCCCTCGGGCACAAAGATCCACTCCTCGGCGTCTTTGAGATCGCCAGAGGCATAGCAGCCGGGGATGTCGCGTTCGTACTGCCCGGTGTCATAGTTGAGCCCCACGTGGCGCCCCTGGGCGTCATAGGCGTGAAGGTCGATATCGGGCAGCGGCGTATCCGGCCCACAGCCCGCGTTGCCGCCTGTGCTGTTGGGCGTCTCGCTCGCTGGCACCGCCGGGTCACCTGTGGGCCCGGCCGCCGCGCCCACCACCGGCGGTGGCTCAAAGCTGGCCACCTCGACTCGCGCACTATACCCCTCGCTGGTGTCTTCGCTGATCAGACGAAACTCCATCTTGAGCCAGGGAACAGCAATGCTCGTCGGCGCGCCTTCCAGGCCAGCATCTCGAAAAGTGGGCCGCTGGTAGCTGCGGTTGCCCGCGCCGGTGCCCATCGTGGCGCCCGTCGTCGGCGAGATGGAATTCACAATGTGATAGTTGTGAGAGCTTTTCCAGCCCACTTGATAGACTACCACCCCACTCTCCGGCGCGCCATAGGGCGCGCCGCTATCACGCGCCTCCATGATGTAATAGTGGTTCGGGTTGTTGGTGGTCGGATCGTCAAACCGCAAGACGGTGTCGCCCGCCTGTTGATTCTCTACCGACGTCAGGGTGTATTCCTTGTCCAGTTGTCCCTCCAGATAGGTGAGCCACTCGGCGGCCTCTTTCGAGTAGCCGGTCATGTGCGTCGGCGCCGAGGCCTCCGGGTCGCCCCAGTAGTTGCCCGAGCCCATCAAGCCCCAGTAACCGACCTTGCCGAACTGTCCCCAGGGCTGGCTGTAGTTGTAGCGGTCGGCAATGCGGTTGTATTTGCCCAGCAGCAGATACTTGCTATAGAGGCTGTGACCCACCTCATGGGCCCAGCCGCCCATGCCCTCCTCCTCCGAGACCATGATCAGGCTCCCGGTATAGATGCGCGATCTGTTTTCGTCAGGCCCCACTTCGATCTCGTGCCACATCCTGTTGGGCGGCATGCAGCACAGCGTCGACAGCACGCCATTGGCGGGATCGTCCTGCACCGCCGGGCCGCTGTAGGCCACAATGACACGCTCCAGGTTGATCTCTTCGCGGGGCGCGCCGCCCTCAAACGCTTTCCTGACGGCCTCGGCGGCAAACTCGCACTCTCTATCTGCCCAGTCGGCCATGCTCGGCCCCACACTGTAGCCGTCATCGTCGCCGCTCTTGCCATCAGCGTCGAGGAAGGTGTAGGCCAGCGACACGCGCCCGTAGGCGTTCTGGCCATAGTAGCTGTTCACGTCCTGCGCCATCTTTTGCGCATGATCGATCGTCTTGGTGTTGGGCTTGTCGTCGGTGCCGGCCAGCAGCACCAGCGAATCGCCAATATCGCAGATGTGTGATTGCTCGGCAGCCATCCACAGCGCCGCCGCGATGTCCTCCTCGTCGCCACTGCCCGTATCGTCACGGGCAATGAACACGTGCGACCCGCAGGTCCACATGATCAAACCTGCCGCCGCCTCGGCGCAAGCCTGGTCTTCGGGCTCGATCACGTCGTCGACGCTGACCTCGCTCTCGCCAAACACCTCTGCCAACGCCTGGCTGACCAATCCCACCAGATATTTCATGAGAAAGCCCAGCAGTCCGCCCGGCTCGCAGATCTCATCGCCCACGCTCATGATGATGCCCTCGCGCCCCTGATAAGAGGAATGCGAAAGGCCGTTCTCGACCATGGTGTCGATGAAATCACGGCTGCCCTGCTCGCCCATGTTCAGGATACGCAGCCACTGGATAGACTCGTCATCATAGCTGCCGCCGTTGGTGGCGGTGTACATCTGCTTGTTGTGGTAGCGTGCAGCGCTTTCGGGCGGCCAGAGCATCATGACGGTCTCCTCAGCCCAGTTCGAAGCGCGCAACGACTTCTGCTGAACGTCCGTGGGCCAGCCCAGTGACTCGGCTGCCTCGCGGGCAACACGCTCCTCCAGCGCTTCGCCCCCATCATCCGGTTCGTCAGCCGCCACCAGCGGAGAGAGTATACTCAATATGACTAGTAATGATAGCAGTGCTGAAAAGCAGCGCCATGGCTTGCGAGCCTGTCTCATGCTGCACCTCCCCTGGCCAGGCGGCGCAGTACCCGGCCGTGCCGCGTCATGCGCCTGATCCACAGCACCAACGTGCCCAACGCACCAAGCCCCACCAACAGATACCCCCACCAGGGCGTAGCACTCTGTGGCAACGCATGCACGGCGTAGGCGGCGCCGAACCACACCAGCCCCCAGAGCCACATGCGCAGGGTAATGCTCACGCAGCCGGGCCGTTGACGGGCTAGCGCCACGTTGGGGGGCACCGTTGGCTGGCCAACATAGCCCACGGCCGCTGCCTGGCCCACGGCCGGCGCCACAGGCGGCGGCGACGTCGGGACGGCAGGAGCCGGCGGCGCTGAAGCTGTCGCCTGTGGCACCCGCACCACACCAGCACGCCCCTCAGGGGCGTTGGGCTGCCAGGCAGCGCCATCCCACACATGCCATTGCCCGGTCTGCTCTTGCAGCATCCAGGTGCGGCCTTGGGCGTCGGTCACCCGCAGCGCGCCCAGCTGGGCGCGGTATTCCTCCTCAGCGATCTGCCCGCTGCGCCGTAGCTTTTCGAGTCGGAGATAGTTCTGCTCTGCGAGGCCAAAGTCCATCCCAGTCCTCCTCAGACGGTGTGGCACCCTATCTTGCTCAACTCCACAAATAGCGTCAAGTGCGCGTAAACTCAGGGGAAGATGGGCCGCTCAGCCAGCTCTGCTGGCGCGTATGGGGCCTTGAGCGTCGCCGCCAGCTCGCTCGCCTCGCGGGCAAACAGCGACGCCGTGGCATCCTCATACACCAGCTCCCAGCCCGGCTTGAGGCGCATCAGGCTATCACTGGGGTGGTCGGCCACGGTGAGTACCAGCTCTGCGGCCGGATCGTCCACCTGAGCATCCCAGCCACGCGTGCCAAAGTGCCAGGCCATGCTCTGTTGATAGGTCTCATCGTCATAGACGGTCTCACGGCGGCCATCCATGCTCACCTTGATGTCGGGCCCCACGTGCCAGATGACATACTCGCCCCAGCCGTAGGGGGTGACCAGGTTGGCCCGCTCCACCCGCTGCTGTAACAGCGCTACCGCGTGCACGGGATAGTCGTCAGACGAGTAAAAGAGATTGCCCATAGCATAAAAGAGCGCATAGCCGGCGGCCACGGCAGCGAGCGCGACCGAGATGACGGTAACGATGCGCTGGTGCCCACTGCGTGCGGGCACGACAAGGCTTCGTCTCGCCAGGCGCTCGGTCAGCAGGGTTTGCAGAGAAGAGCCCGCAAGCACTGGCACGGCCAGGCCCAGCAACGGTACATGACGTTGCGCAGCCAACGCAGCCACCACCAGCGCCAACAGCACCAGCGATTGCGCCAGTGTAGGCCGTTGCCGCCCGCGGAGATACACCAGGGCCAGCACAGCCAGCAACACCAGATAGGCCACGCCACCATACGAGTTGAGCGTGGCTGGCTGCCAATCCTGAATCTCAGTCCGCGGGCCAGTGGCGGTGCGCAGCAAGAACCCGGGCAGCTCCCACCCATAGGGATTGACAAGCGTGGCCGCCAGCGACGCCAGCACTACACCTAGCTCGCCCAAGCCAACGAGCTCACGCCAGGGCCGCAAGCTCCGCAAGACGATCAAGCGCGATAGCACGCGTCCGCCATACCAGGCTAGCAGAACGGCCGCGCCGGCCAACACGCCACCGTGCAGATTGACCCAGGCCATCATGATAGGCACGCAGGCCCACAGCCAACGCTGCCGCCCGCTCTCATAGCTGCGCAACACCAGCAACAGGGCCGTCATCAAGGCGACGGTGTAGATCTGCGGCCGAACCTGCCGCAAGTGCGGCAGAACTGCGAGCACAGCAAGCACCACAACCAACACCGGCCCAACCACGCCGCTGCCATGCCGCCTAGCGCTCCAGTAGATGCTCCCCAGCGCCACCATGCACACCAACGTCTTGAGGGCTGACAGACCCCATACACCCAGAGCCCCGTAGGCCACGGCAAACGACACCTCAGCCAACCATTCATGATTGACCCAGGCGCCAGGCGCAGTGGTGTAAGCATAGGGATCGTCGCGCACGGGGCCACCGTGTGCCAGCGTGTCTTGCCCAAAGCGCAGGTGGCCCCACAGATCGGGGTCTGCCACAGTAAGAGACATCGCCAGCAAGAGCACAGCGCTCACCAGCACCACGAGCGGCCATTCGGAATGGCGGGGCGCTCTGGCGGATGGAACAGACATGCGCATCTCTCCAGGTGCAAGGTTGCGGCATTGTGCTATATCGACAATGGGGTGTCAATCGGCACGAAAAGCGCTTGCAGGGGCGTGCGGATCGAATACCATCAGGCAGAACTATCCCCCCAAGGAGACCCGATGAGAACCATCCGCCGTGCCGCACTGCTTCTGTTGGCTTTGCTCGTCGTCTGCGCCTGCGGTCCAGGGGCGGCCACCGCCGTCGGTCAAAGCCAGAGTTGCCGCTCGAGCATGGGCGAGGGGCGGTGCGAGGGCTCTATCCGCACGGTGCGCGGCCCTTACACCTATGATATCGAAACAGATGGCGTAATGCGCGGCACGCCCTATCGCGTTTGGGTAGAGCTGTCCGTCGATACAAGCGAGATGCGCGTGTTTGTGGGGAGCGCCGCCGAGCCCAGCGCCGAGGCCATCGCTCGGCCCGGCGAGCCAGTATCGATCGAGGGCGTGGCCGAGGTGGGCGCCTTTGACGCCGTTCAGGTGGGCATGTACGTGGCCGAGGGCCAAGAGGCCACCGGCGTCAGCTACACCATCATCTGGGAACGCGAGTAGCGCCTCGGCGACGCTAGCCGCACACGCGCATGGCGATGGCCGCGTACACCCCCGCCGCTGACGCCAGGTCTGCAATGCGCACCTGATCGTCGACGGTGTGAGCGTAGCGTTCTTCTCCTGGGCCAAAGCCCACCGTGGGGATGCCTGCCACGCCAGCGGTATAGACGCCATCGGTACTGAACTCCCAGCGCGTCAACCGGGGCGGCAGGCCCAACTCTGATACCACAGAAGCGGTGACCTGCCTCACCAACGGTGAGTCTTCAGGCGTGGTCCACGCAGGAAAGACCTCGGGCTGCTCGCATTGCCAGCCAGTGTAGCTGGTAGTTTGATAGCGCGGCACGCGCACCTCGGCCCTGATGGCCTCGCGCGATAGCACTCGGCGCACCTCTGCCAGAGCGGTGGCCTCGGTCTCACCGATGGTTAGCCGCCGGTCGACATAGACCATGCAATGGTCGGGCACCACGTTGCGGCTGCCGGCCTCTGATGCGATGGCCGTCACCGCCAGGCTCCCTTTGCCCAGAAAAGAGTCGTTGCTGAGTTGCGGCGCCTGCAGTTGCAGCGCAAACACAAGCCGTGTGGCCTCATAGATCGCATTCACGCCGCGCTCCGGCGCGCTGGCGTGGCACGAGCGGCCGTACACGTCTACCTGCAGTTCGATGCGCCCGCGCTGTCCACGGGCCAGTTGCAGGTTGGTGGCCTCTGCGATGACCACAGCCATTGGGCGAATGCCCTCATTTTCGATGATATGACGTACCGCCAGGCCCTCACAAGGCTCCTCTTGCACCACAGCACACAGATAGACCGCCCGGTTTAGCCGATCGCGCTGTGCAGCGATACGCTGACCAGCGAACACCAGGGCCGCCAGCGCGCCCTTCATGTCGCTGGCGCCGCGGCCATAGAGGACCCCATCGACGATCTGCCCCTCAAACGGGTCGCGCGCCCAGGCCTTGGCATCTCCCACACCCACGGTGTCCATATGCCCATCGAGCAGCAGTCCTGGCGCCCCCTCAGGCCCAATGCGCCCGATGACATTGCCCATACGGTCGATGTGCACATCTTGCCAGCCATGGACCTGCATAGCCTCTGCCAGCAGGGCGGCCACGGCGCCTTCCTGGCCCGATAGGCTGGGCGTGCGCACCAGCTCTTGCGCCAGAGCCGTCAGCCCGGCGACGTCGATCTGTTTCTCAAAAACGGGCATGATGGGACCTCACCTCTCAGTAGGCGCCTTTGCCGAATAGCGCCACGGGGATGGTTTTGAGAATGATGCGCAGGTCGAGCAGGGGCGACCAGTTCTCGATATAGTAGATATCGAGCAGCACCATCTCGTCAAACCCCACATCACTGCGGCCAGACACCTGCCACATGCCACTGATGCCCGGCGACACCTCGAGGCGCCGCAGATGCCAGGGCTCGTATTGCGCTACTTCAGCGGGGATGGCCGGACGTGGGCCAGTCAGACTCATCTCGCCGCGTAGCACATTCCAGAGTTGCGGCAGCTCATCGAGGCTGGTGCGCCTGAGGAACTTGCCCACCCGAGTGCGGCGGGGGTCGTCTTTGATCTTGAACAGCGGGCCGTCGGCCTCGTTGCGGTCTCGCAGGGCATCGAGCTGCGCCTCGGCATCTCGCACCATGGTGCGAAACTTGAGGCAGGTAAAAGTCCTTCCACCGCGGCCGACGCGCTCCTGCCGAAAGATGGCTGGCCCTGGCGAGTCGATACGCACGGCCAGTGCCAGTGCAGCCATTAGCGGCAACAGCACCAGCAACCCCACAGCCGCTCCGAGCAGGTCAATGGCACGCTTGACGATCCGCTCCCAGGCCGCCAGGTGCGGCTCGGTCACCCCGATCAAGGGGATGCCATCGAGGTTTTCGACCACCATCTGCGACAGAGAGAGCTGGAACAGATCGGGCACGATGCGCACGCGCACGTTCTCGCGCTCACACGCGCGCACCACCTCGAGAATACGCCGATGGGCCTGCCAGGGTAGGGCCACCACCACCTCGTCGACGCGATGTGCGACGATGAGGGCCGGCAGGTCACTCAGTGTGCCGAGCGCCTTGAAGCGTCCGATATCGGTGACAGCACGCTCAGGGTCGTCGTCGACAAAGCCCACCACCACCCTGCCCAGCTCGGGGCGGGCGATGCATGACCGCATCACGCTCTGGCCGATCTCGCCGACCCCTGCAATCAGCAGGCGCTGCACGCCGATGCCGCGGCGGTGCAGCCGGTTCATCACGTTACGTTCAACGATGCGCGCCACACCCAAAAGCACCAGAGCAAAGATGCCCGTGTAGCCAAAGATCAGCCGTGAGTAAAAGCTCGGCGTCGACAGAAACACCGCCACGATCATGGTGGCGATGCCCAGCACCACCGAACGCAGCACAATCACACCTTCATCCCACAGTCCGCGCCCACGGGCATCACCATAGGCACCCGACACCCAGAGCATCAACATCAGAATGGCTGTCAGCGCTGCTATGCTGGGGATGTAGACACGCAGGGGCACAAAGTAGGTGGGCTCGAGCTGACGTAGCCACTGCCAGTGGTAGCGCGCCAGATAGGCCAACGCAAAAGCTGCAGCGATGAGCAGGGCGTCGCTGACGGGCTTGAGCCAGCGTCGAACCCTCAAGATGGGCGCATCTACCGAACCGTTCATACGCCGAGCACCTCGTGATAAACCTGCGACACCTGCCGGGCCGTCCGCTCCCAGGTAAAGGCCTGCGCACGGCGAAGCCCATCAGCGCGCACCGTGTCGGCAAAGTTCTGGTCTGTGAGCAGCCGCGCTATCGTATCGGCCCACCCTGCTACATCGTGCGGATCTACCATGGGCGCAGCGCTGCCCACCACCTCAGGCAGCGATGAGACGTTAGAGACCACCACCGGGGTTCCACAGGCCATGGCCTCGAGTGGCGGCAGGCCAAAGCCCTCATAGAGCGAGGGATAGGCCAGAACAGCTGCGGCATTGTACCACAGAGGCAACTCGCCCGCCGAGACATAACCGGGGAAGTGCACCTGCTCACTCAGCCCCAGGCGTTCGACCGCAGCAAACACTTGCTCATAGTGCCAGCCCTTGCCGCCGGCAATCACCAGGTGATGGGGCAGACCTGCGCGCCTCTGCAAGAGAGCATAGGCCTCGAGCAGGGTCACCAGGTTTTTGCGCGGCTCGATGGTGCCCAGAAACAGCACAAAGTGCTCGGGCAGGCGATGCCGGTGCCGCAGCGCCGCCAGACGGCTCTCATCAGCGATGGGGACCAGGCCAGCATCGACGCCTGGGTAGACCACGCGCACCTTGTTAGCGTCCACGCCATAGAGGTTCACGAGATCGTTTTTGGTGGCCTGAGAATCTGCCGTGATGGCCGCCGCGTGCCGCACGGTATAGGGCGTCAGGTGCTGCTGATAGAGTCTGCGAGCGCGGGTAAAGAGCTCGGGGTAGCGCACAAAGCTCAGGTCGTGCACGGTGACCACGGTGGGGCACTGCGCTACCAGGCGGCCCAGGGCGGGCCCTACATTTACCGGCGCGTGGAGCAGCGCGGCCCGCAGCTGCCTGATGCGCCAGGGCTGCCCGAGCTGTTCCCACACGATGCGGCGGCAGGGGCTGCCCGCGGCCCAGCGGCTGAACTCGGTGCGCCAGCCAGGGTAACGCAAGCCTTCATGCTCTACAAAGGCGGCATAGCGCAGGGTGGGGTCTACCAGAGGCAGGTTGGCCAGCAGCCCGTGTATAAAGCGGCTCACGCCCGCCGCGCGATAGGACGCATCGTCGGAGAGCAGGTGGGCATTCAGGGCCACCAGCGGCAGCGCAGGGTCATCGGGATAGGCTGGCATCGCCATAGCGGGGCCATTCTAGCAGAGGCAGGTATGCAGGGCAACTATGAGGGGGCGCACATAGCGTCCGCCCCCTCTCCCACGTCTGCATGCGGCGCGCCTAGAGATAGACAAGCCGGCCCTCGACGCTGGCATCTAGCCCCTGATGAGCGCGCAGATACTCGAGCAGCACATCGCGCATCGAGGTCGTTACCATCTTGTGCGGTCCAGAGGCACGCAGCTCTTCGATGGGCACCCCTAGAAAGGCGCTAGCGTTCTTTTCGTGATAGGCGCTGGTGGCCAGGGTGTAGGTCGCGTCGTCGACCACGGGGGCGCCACGAGCCCATAGCTCTTCGAGCTTGCGCTCGCCGTCGCGGTAGACGGCCTTGACGCCGTGGTTCACCTGATAGCACTCACCCTCGCCGTCGCGGTTCTCGGGCCTCATGATATGTGCAAAGATGCGCTTGAGCTGCGCCCCTGAGACGGTAAAGCGCGTCACGCTCTCGTCAAAGGGAAAACAGGCCACCAGCTCGCCCAGCGTCACCAGCGGGCCAAGCTGCTTGAAACGAATGGCGCCGCTGCCCTGCAGCATCACGTCGGTGCGCGTGCCATCGGCCATGGCGTCGGCCACCAGGTTGCCCAGCGGCGTCTCCACCTCGCGCATGGGGTGTTCGAGCTTTCTGGTAAAGCGCGTCACCACCGAATTGTACTTGCGATCGACCACCTCTTTGAACGAGCCAATGAACGTCTCGAGTCCATGGTCTGGCTGAGCAATCGCGGTAGTGATGGGCACCAGCTCCCAACGGTACTCGGCGATGCTGTTGGTCTCTTCGTCGACGATCAGGTCAAACCGGCCGATCTGATCGGTGCCCACGCCGGCCTGGGCGATGATGACATCATTGACCACCGTCGGTTCGTCGAGCACCGTGTGCGAGTGCCCGCCGATGATCAGATCGACGCCCCACTCGGGCCGCAAGAGCTTGGCCAGTTCCACGTCCGACTCGTAGCCGATGTGCGTCAGAAGCACGGTCAGGTCGATGTCGTCGTTCTTGAAGGCATTGGTGATATGACCGACCTCGGCAGCCGCATCCTCAAGGGTGATGAACGAGGCGATCTGCTGGTCGTTGGCGATGCTCGACATGACCTTTTCTGTGATGATGCCGATGAACAGGATCTCGATGCCATCTTTCTTGATGATGTGATAGGGCTGCATCATCCGTTTGTTATATTTTTCGATATAGAGGTTGGCGTTGACGATAGGAAAGTTGGCCACGCGCTCGAGAAAGAGCATGTGTGGCAAGCCATAGTCAAACTCGTGGTTCCCTAGCGTCACCACGTCGGGCGCAAGATAGTTCATGATCTCGATGGTCGAAACGCCGCGGTACTCGCTATCGATGATCGAGCCCTGCAGCATATCGCCGGCGATGACGAAAAGGACATTGCGCTCTGTCTCTCGCACGGCGTTAATGTAGCCTGAAAGCAGCGACAGGCCACCCACCAGGTGGGTTTCGCCACTGCTCATCTCGGCCAAAAAGTCGCCGTGCATGTCGTTGGAGTGAAGAATCGTCAGGGGAATCGGCTTCATGACACACACTCCTACA
>JAAYDS010000347.1 GCA_012729155.1 Chloroflexota bacterium
GAATTGCCCGGTATACGATTCGGCGGTGGCTGCCACCTGCTCAGGTGTGCCAGCCACCACAACGCGGCCGCCTGCGTCTCCCCCATCAGGCCCCAGATCGACGATCCAGTCGGCGCTCTTGATCACATCGAGGTTATGCTCGATGATCACCACCGTGTTGCCGGCATCCACCAACCGCTGCAGCACCTCGAGCAGTCGTTGCACATCGGCGGCGTGCAGGCCAACCGTCGGCTCGTCCAGGATGTACAGCGTCTTGCCGGTGCTGCGCCTAGCGAGCTCTCGCGCGAGCTTGACGCGCTGTGCCTCGCCACCAGACAGCGTGGTAGCCTGCTGGCCGAGCCGTACATAGCCCAGTCCCACATCATGCAGCGTCTCAAGCTTGCTGCGCATGCCAGGGATGCGCCGGAAAAACCGAAGCGCCTCGTCGACCGTCATCTCGAGCACTTCGGCGATGTTCACGCCCCGGTAGCGCACTTCGAGGGTCTCCCGGTTGTAGCGCTGCCCATGACACACTTCGCAGGGCACATACACATCGGGCAAGAACTGCATCTCGATGCGCACAATACCTGCGCCTTGACAGGCCTCGCAGCGCCCACCCTTGACGTTAAAGCTAAAGCGCCCCGCCTTGTATCCGCGAGCCTTGGCCTCTGGCAGGCTGGCGAACAGCGTCCTCAGTTGACCAAACAGATCGGTATAGGTGGCAGGGTTAGAGCGTGGCGTGCGCCCGATAGGGGATTGGTCGATATTGATGACCTTGTCGAGATGCTCTATGCCCCGCAGCTCGTCATGGTCACCCGGCTGCGTGTTGGCACGGTTCAGCGACTGTGCCAACCGCTTTTCGACGATATCCATCAACAGACTGCTCTTGCCCGAGCCCGACACGCCAGTGATGGCCACAAAGCACCCCAGGGGGATGCGCACGGTGATATCCTTGAGGTTGTGCTCGCGGGCTCCCACCACTGTCAATGCCTGGCCGTTGCCGGCACGCCGCCGCTTGGGTACGGCCACGCCCTCTTTGCCGCTCAAAAAGAGCCCTGTCTTGGATGCTGGGCAGGCCAGCAGATCCTCAAGCGTCCCCTGGCACACGATCTCGCCGCCGTGCTCCCCTGCCGCAGGGCCAAGATCGAGCACATAGTCTGCCGCGCGGATAGTCGCTTCGTCGTGCTCAACCACCAGCACGGTGTTGCCCAGATCGCGCAAGCGTAACAATGTCTGGATCAGCTTCTCGTTGTCGCGCTGATGCAGGCCGATGCTCGGCTCGTCCAGGATGTACAGCACGCCCATGAGTTGCGAGCCGATCTGGGTCGCCAGGCGAATCCGTTGCGCCTCACCGCCCGACAGGGTAGCTGCGCCCCGATCGAGTGTAAGGTAGTGCAACCCCACATCCTCAAGGAAGGTGATGCGACTGCGCAGCTCCTTGAGGATCTGTTGAGCAATGGTGCGCTCACGGTCACTGAGCTTGGCGGCCAGCGCCTCGACCCACGCCTTGGCACGAGAGATAGGCCAACGGGTAACTTTGTCGATGGGCACGCCCGCCACCGTCACCGCCAGGCTTTCGGGCTTGAGCCGCCGCCCCTGGCAGGCAGGGCAAGGCCTCTCTGACATGTAGCGCTCGATCCATTCCTTGGTGCGGTCAGAGCCTGTGCTGCGGTAGCGGCGTTCGAGATTTGGGATGACGCCCTCAAAAACGCTCTCGTGAAAGCGCTCGGCGCCCATGGTGTTGGTGTAGCGTACGCGAATCATGTCGCTGCCACTGCCGTAGAGCACCACCTGCCTTGCGCGCAAGGGCAACTGCTCCCAAGGCATGTCAGTACGAAAGCCATAGTGCTCGGCAACTGCGCCGAGGAGCCCCTGATAGTACTGGTCATCGTTGCCATAGCCCCACGGCTCGATGGCGCCATCATCCAGCGACAACGAACCATCTGGCGCAATCAGTTGCGGATCGAGCTCCTGGCGAATGCCCAGGCCCGTGCACTCGGGACAGGCGCCATGGGGGCTGTTGAACGAAAAGGTACGTGGCTCAATCTCGGGCATACTGATGCCGCAGATGGGGCAAGAGTACTTTTCGGAGAACAGCAACTCGTCGCCCTCTACAATGCCAGCGCGGACGACACCATCGCCCAGCTTGAGAGCCGTCTCGACCGAATCGGCCAGACGCATGCGCTCGGAATCTGCGTGCTCGGCGTCTTGAGGACGTCGCACCACGACACGATCGACCACTGCGTCGATGCTATGCATCTTGTAGCGATCGAGGACAATATCCTGATCGAGTTCCAGCACCTCGCCATCGACTCGGGCTCTGACAAATCCCTGTTTGCGCAGGTCGACGAGCACGCGCTTGTGCTCGCCCTTGCGATCGCGAATCAGGGGAGCCATCAGCATCAGGCGGGTGCCCTCAGGCAACCCCATGATGGCATCGACCATCTGCTGCGCCGTCTGACGGGCTATCTCGCGACCACACTGGGGACAATGCGGCACACCGATGCGAGCGTACAACAATCGCAGGTAATCATAGATCTCGGTGACTGTGCCCACCGTCGACCGAGGGCTGCGGCTGGTACCCTTCTGGTCAATACTGATGGCCGGCGACAGCCCGTCAATATGGTCAACGTCGGGCTTGTCCATTTGACCGAGAAACTGCCGTGCATAAGCTGACAACGATTCGACATAGCGACGTTGCCCCTCGGCATAGATGGTGTCAAAGGCCAGCGAGGATTTGCCCGAGCCCGACAGCCCCGTGATCAGCACCAGCTTGTCACGGGGAATATCAACATCAACGTTCTTGAGGTTATGGGCGCGTGCACCGCGCACCGAAATACAGTCCTGAGCCATGCTTCTGTTCACCCACCGTTGCTTGACTACTCATTATAGCCAACAGCGTGACGGCGCTCAACTCGACCTTTGTCGGTCAGTAGTCTACTGAGAGCTCCTGCTGCCAGCCGTTCTCAAACCCGAGCGCGTGGAGTGCTGCAACGGCCTCGTCATATTCGTCTCGGCGCAACCGCCGACCGAGCGCTGTGTCGCCCACGGCGCGATGCGCAGGAAAATACTGTGCCATCAGACTGACATAGAGCCCCTGTCCCAGATTCTCTTTGAGCCAGCGCAAGACATCTGGCGTCTGCGAAAGGCCGTTAGGGAGCACCAGATGTCTGATCACTATACCTCTGTACGCCAAACCATCTTTATCCATGATGAGCGCAGGGCCCACCTGGCGCACCATCTCAAGCAGGGCCGCACGGTTGCTTTCGACATACTTCACATAGCCCGACAGACGCTGTGCTGCGTCATTGTCGGCATACTTGCTGTCAGGCAGATAGATATCGACGATGCCCTCGAGCAGCCGTAGCGTCTGGGGTCGGTCGTAGCCGCTGGTGTTGTAGAGGAGCGGCAGCACCAAACCCTTCTGCCTGGCGATGGCGAGCGCCTCGAGTATCTGCGGAACCCAGTGGGTTGGCGTCACCAGATTGATGTTATGACAACCCTGACGCTGGAGCCGAAGCATGAGATTGGCCAGCTGCTCAGCGCTCTTTTCTGCACCAACCCCCATCTGGCTGATGGGATAGTTCTGGCAGAACATGCACCGCGCCGTGCAGTTGCTGAGAAACACCGTGCCTGAGCCTTGCCAGCCACTGATGGGTGGCTCTTCCCACATGTGCGCATGCCAGCTGGCGACACGCGCAAGACGGCCACTCTGGCAGTAGCCAAGCTCGCCTGCAGTCCGGTCCACGCCACAGAGCCGCGGACATAGATCGCAATTCGCCAGGCGCCCAAGCGCCTCGCCCACCCGATCGGCCAGCTCATCATCAGAAAGTCTGAGGTATGAGGCCGCCACCGGGTTCAACGATCTCCCTGGCGGTCGTACTGCCGAATCAACTCCCACTCGGGTATGTGTTCACCACTCTCTTGCATGCGCCGCAACTCAAAGATGCGGTCGCGCAACATGGCTGCCTTCTCAAACTCGAGTGCCTCTGCAGCCTGTTTCATCTGGGTCTGCAGCTCTTTGATCATGCGCTCCGCCTCAGCACGGGGCATCTGCGTAGCGCTGGCATAGGGCTTGACCTCCTCAGCCACAGACCGCAGGTTGTCGGTCAGACGGTTGACGTCCTTGACAATAGTGCTGGGCGTGATGCCATGCGCGTTGTTATACGCGATCTGGATCTCGCGGCGACGATTCGTCTCGTCAATGGCCTCACGCATCGAATCGGTTACCTGATCGGCATACATCACCACGCGACCATTTACGTTGCGCGCCGCACGGCCGATCGTCTGAATCAGCGAACCGCTACTGCGCAGAAAACCCTCCTTGTCTGCATCCAGAATCACCACCAGTGACACCTCGGGCAGATCGAGCCCTTCACGTAGCAGGTTCACACCGACCACTACGTCGTACACGCCTGCGCGCAGGTCGCGCAGAATCTCGACGCGCTCGATGGTGCCGATCTCAGAGTGCAGGTAGTGCACGCTCATGCCGGTTTCGCGCAGATACTCGGAGAGATCCTCGGCCATTCGCTTGGTGAGCGTCGTGATCAGAGCGCGTTCACCGCGCGCAACCACCCTACGAACCTCAGCAATCAGATCGTCGATCTGCCCCTGAATGGGCCTGACGATGACCTCGGGGTCAACCAGTCCAGTGGGACGGATGACCTGCTCGACGATCTGCGCGCTGTGCTCGCGCTCAAAATCGCGTGGCGTCGCGGATACAAAGATGCATTGCGTGATGTGCTGCTCGAACTCGTCAAACGTGAGCGGCCGGTTGTCCAACGCAGAGGGCAGACGGAAGCCATAGTCCACCAGCACCTCTTTGCGAGCACGATCGCCATGATACATCCCGCGAATCTGCGGAACCGTCATGTGCGACTCGTCGATGAACATCAACATATCATTGGGGAAATAGTCGAGCAACGTCCAGGGAGCCTCGCCGGCCTGGCGCTGCGACAGATGCCGCGCATAGTTCTCGACACCCGAGCAACTCCCCACCTCACGAAGCATCTCGATGTCATACCGCGTGCGCTGTTCCAGACGTTGTGCCTCGAGGAGTTTCTCGTCAGCACGCAACGCGGCCAGACGCTCCTCGAGCTCGGCCTCGATCAGCTTGAGAGAATCCTCCATGCGCTCTTGCGGCGTGATATAGTGCTTGGCTGGAAAGACTTGGATGCTACGGTGCTCGGCCAAAAGCTCACCGGTGAGGGCATCGGCTTCGACGATACGCTCGATCTCATCGCCCCAGAACTCGACGCGATAGACCGTCTGCCCATAGGCCGGCATGATCTCCATCGTGTCGCCACGCACACGGAACTTGCCCGGCGACAGCACCGCATCGTTACGCTCGTAAAAGATGCTGACCAGATGCCTCAGGATGCGGTCGCGACTCTCGACCTGGCCCACCTTTAGGTCAACCACGACCTTGCCGTACTCCTCTGGATCACCCAGCGCATAGATGCACGACACCGAGGCAACGATGACCACATCGCGCCGGCTAAAGAGCGACGAAGTGGCCGAGAGGCGCAGCCTCTCGATCTCTTCATTGATCAGGGCGTCCTTTTCGATATAGGTATCGGTGCGTGGAATGTACGCCTCGGGCTGATAGTAGTCATAGTAGCTGACAAAGTACTCGACGGCGTTGTGTGGAAAGAACTCTTTGAACTCTGAGTAGAGTTGTGCCGCCAAGGTCTTGTTGTGTGCCATCACCAACGTCGGGCGCTGCACCGCTTCGATGATCTTGGCCATGACATACGTCTTGCCCGAGCCGGTAACGCCCAACAGCGTCTGGTAATGGTCGCCATGCAGAACGCCCTCGCAAAGCTGAGCGATGGCCTGAGGCTGATCGCCAGTGGGCTGGAACACAGACACAAGCTGGAATGGTGGCATAGCAGAACTCCTCGCGGCGGGGCCTAGCAGATC
>JAAYDS010000348.1 GCA_012729155.1 Chloroflexota bacterium
CAACCAACACCACTGCCAACGGCCAGGCAATAGCGGCCCTGAAAGCGACACCGGTCTTTTGATTGATGTTGGGCATAACAGAAAAGCATTATGTCGTCAGGCGCAGTTGCTGTCAAAAGGATGCGCCTGCGCCTCTAGCGACGGCCTTATCGTCAAGCGCTTGCAGCTGACCAGTAGACGCCTATACTCTGGGCACAGCAGAGTCCGCTGGCCGGGCTCTGCCCTTTGCTTACCGAGAGCGCCAGGAGGTGCAGCATGATCGTCGAGATGCGCGTCGGGGCTACACAAGAGCAGTTGGACGCTGTGATAGAGCGCGCCGGGCAGTATGGCTTTGACGTACAGTTGAACGTGGGCACCGACAAGTTCGTGGTGGCCATTCTGGGCAGCGACACAGGCCGCTGCCCCACGGAGAACTTTGCCGTGCTGCCGGGCGTGCAGTCTGTCACCCGGATCATGCGCCCTTTCAAGCTCGCCTCGCACGAGTTCAGGCAAGAACCGACGGTGGTGCGCGCCGGGCCCGTCGAGGTGGGCGGAGACAATCTGGCGATCATCGCCGGGCCCTGCAGCATCGAGTCTCGCGAGCAGTTGCTGGAGACGGCTGAGGCGGTGGTCTCTGAGGGCGCCTGCATGTTGCGCGGAGGCGCCTTCAAGCCGCGCACCTCGCCCTTTAGCTTCCAGGGCATGGGAATGGAGGGTGTGGATCTGCTATGTGAGGCGCGCGCCAAGTTTGGCGTGCCGGTGGTGAGCGAGGTTACCGATGCTCACTATGTCGACCGGATGGCCGAGCATCTGGATGTGCTACAGATCGGCGCGCGCAACATGCAGAACTATGTTCTATTGCGCGCCGCCGGCGAGACGGGCAAGCCTTGCATTCTAAAGCGCGGCCTTTCGGCCACAGTGACCGAATGGTTACAGGCCGCCGATTATCTGCTGGCCGCGGGTACAGGGGGGGTGATCCTGTGTGAGCGAGGCATCCGCACCTTTGAGACGAGCACTCGCTTTACACTGGATGTCGCCGCGATTGGGGTGGTCAAGCGCGAATCGCATCTGCCGGTCATCGTTGATCCCAGCCACGCTGCGGGGCACTATGAGCTGGTGCCCACATTGGCCTTGGCGGCGGTGGCCGCCGGGGCCGATGGGTTGATGATTGAGGTGCATCCGCATCCAGAAGATGCGCTATCAGACGGGTTGCAGAGCCTCACGCCCAGGAGCTTTGCGCAGCTCATGGCGCAGATCGAGTCGGTGGCGCATGCCATCGGCCGTGGGGTGCAGCGGCCGTCAGGCCAATAGGTCAGCGTCAGGCAGATCGATGACTGTGCCAGCCGGGCAGGGGTGCACCCGTTCGTCAAAGGCGGCATGTAGCGCATAGAGGGCACGCTCGCCGGTGCAGTGGCACAGATACAGATCTGGTGCCCCCTCACTCTGTAGGCAGCGAGTGACAGCCTCGATCTCTGCATCTGTGGCGTGCTCCAGATGAGCGCCGCCGATCACCGCCAGCAGAGGCGCCGAGGTCAGCTCTCGCAGGTGGTGCAGTGTATTGCGCAGCCCAGCATGGCAGCAGCCGCACAACAACGCCACGCCGCCAG
>JAAYDS010000349.1 GCA_012729155.1 Chloroflexota bacterium
CGGCCATCTCTCGCAAGACCGATCTACAGAACCGTCTGCTTGCCCCGGGCTTGATCGACGTGCACGCCCACGGCGCCCTGGGGTGCGACGCCATGGATGCGCGCCTGGACGCATTGCGCACCATCGCTGGCTACTATGCTTCGCATGGCGTTACAGCGTTCTTGGCCACCACCATGACGGCGCCCCATGGCGAGATCATGGCGGCGTTGGGCGCAGTGCGAGAGGCCGTCGAGCAGGGCTCGGGCGGCGCTCGCGTGCTGGGGGCGCATGTCGAGGGACCTTATCTGAACCGCGACAAACGTGGGGCACAGATCGATGGGCAGATACGCTTGGCGCAGCGCGACGAATATGAGCAGATCCTGGAAAGCGGCGTGGCACGCCTTATCACGGTAGCGCCCGAGTACCCCGAGAACATGGAGCTCATCCGCGCGGCTGCGAGCCGTGGAGTGGCAGTGACGGCCGGCCACACCACCGCTACTTTTGAGCAGATGCGGCAAGCTGCGCTGAGCGGCCTCTCACAGGTGACGCACCTGTTCAATGGAATGGAGCCACTGCATCATCGTCAGCCAGGCGCTGTAGGTGCAGCGCTCTCGCTCGATGCCATTCGCTGTCAACTCATCGCAGACAATATCCACCTGCATCCCGCTGTGCTCAAGCTGGCGGTGCGTGCCAAGGGCTCGGACGGCATCTTGCTGGTCACCGATGCGATGAGCGGCGCCGGCATGCCTGATGGCGACTATGAGCTGGGTGGCCAACGCGTCATTGTGCGTGATGGCGAGTGTCGGCTCGAGAACGGCGCCCTGGCCGGCAGCACACTGACCCTGGAGCGCGCTGTGCGCAACATCATGGCTGCCTGCAGTCTTTCGATTGAAGAGGCGCTACTCATGGCCACGCGGGTGCCGGCGGCATCACTGGGCCTGGCAGGGCGCCAAGGGTCCATCGCCGTGGGGTACGATGCCGACCTCATCATCATCGATCGCGACGTCAACGTCTATCTTACCATGGTCGGCGGCGAGGTAGTCTATCGGTCGCCTACCTTCTGATGACGACCGGCGGCCAAGTCGCCAGAAAGGCAGAGGAGCATGACCAGCGGAGGTCCGATTGAGAGCGCTATCTTTCCCAAGGGCGTTGAGATCAGCAGCAATAGCTTCACCGGCAAGGTTTGGCTCCAGCGTCTCGTAACAGATGCGACGTTCGGCTGCACTATCGGCAACGTGACTTTTGCACCAGGAGCGCGCAACAGCTGGCACAAGCATCCCGGCGGGCAGGTTCTGTTGATCACAGGCGGCACTGGCTGCTACCAGGAGCGGGGCAAAACCGTGCGGATTCTCCATGCGGGCGATGTGGTCGAGATTCAGCCAGATGTGGAGCACTGGCACGGGGCTACGCCAGACGATTGGTTCTGCCACTTGGCCATCAGCACCAACATCACCCAGGGCGAGGTGCAGTGGCTCGAGCCCGTGAGTGGTGCCGACTATGGCTGCAGCGAGAGCTGAACTCGTTCTCGCGCAGGCAATGTGCCCAAGAAAGAGAGCGATGCCATTAGGGCATCGCTCTCTTTCTTGCACGAGGCGACGGCGTGCTAGTCGCCGTCAGTTGACGAGGTGTCAGGTGGACCCTCTTCTCCGGGCAACGCCGGTTCTGGTGGCTGCCAGGGCTCGTTGGGCAGATACACCATGCCCGGCCTGTGCAGACGATGTCGCACCGCCAGCAGTGCGGCAAAAAAGGCAAAGGCCACGATCGAGATCAGCCGGGCCATGGGCAGGCCCGCTACCATCCAGTTGGCCATACGGTAGGCGTCGGGCCTGAAGGTCTCTTGTTCGATGTAAAAGCGGACCACCGGATAGATGAGGCCGTACAGGAAAAAGATGTCGCCCCATAGGCGCCCCTTGCGCCAACGGATGGCAAGCAAGAGCAGGATCAAGGCGCCGATCAGGTTGAGCCCGGCCTCGTAAAAGAACGTGGGGTGAAAACGCTCGCAGTCGGCCAGCCACTCGAGCCGGTTGGCGGGCGGAATGTACACACCCCAGGGCAGGTCTGTACAGGTGCCGTACAATTCCGAGTTAAAGTAGTTGCCCATCCGACCGATGGCCTGCGCCAACAGTAGGCCTGGCGCCACATAGTCGGTCCACTCGAGAAAGCGCAGCTTGTTGATGCGGCAAAAGATCCACAGCGCCAGCAGGCCACCGATGACCGAGCCATAGATGCCAAACCCGCTCATCTGGATGCCGAACATCTCGCCCGGATGCAGCCGGTAATAGTCCCAGCTCGATAGGATGTGATAGATGCGCCCCCCCAGAATGCCCGCCACCAACAGCGCTAGCAGCATGTTCCAGGCGATCTCGGGGTTGTGCCCGTTGCGGCGCGACAGCCAGCTGGCGATCTGCGCGGCCAGCATGGCGCCTGAGACGATGAGCACACCATACCAGTATACAGTGAGCGGGCCGAGTCTGAAGAGAACGGGATTGGGGGCCATCGCTACCTCCCGACGGAATGCAGATGCACAGGCATTATAGCGCCGCGCGGGTGTTTACCAAGACCTGGCTTTTGTGCCTCAGATCAAGGCCGGCGAAACAGTCACATCGCCAGGCCGCCATCGACCACCAGCACGTGACCGGTGATATAGGCGGCGTCGTCCGAGGCCAAGAATGCAACGGCGCGTGCCACGTCCTCAGGCTCTCCCAGGCGCCCCAACGCGGTTTGTTTTCGCGCCGCCTCGACCCGCTCTGCGGTTAGGCTGGCCGTCATGTCGGTGGCGATATAGCCGGGCGCCACAGCATTGACAGTGATGTTGCGGCTGCCGAGTTCGCGTGCCAGTGCCTTGGTCAGGCCGATCAGGCCCGCCTTGGCCGCCGAATAGTTCGCCTGCCCGGCGTTGCCCACCAACCCCGAGACCGAGCTGATGTGGATGATGCGCCCCGAACGCTGCTTGAGCATCGTACGTTGCACAGCCTTGGCGCAGTGAAAGGCGCCGGTGAGGTTGGTCTCGATCACAGCATGCCAGTCATCAGGCGACATGCGCAGCAGCAGTGTGTCGCGCACGATGCCGGCGTTGCTCACCAAGATGTCTATCTGCCCAAAAGCCTCGAGGGCCGCCCTGACCAGCGCCTCGGCGCCCTCAGCAGTTCTTACATCGGCCTGCACAGCCAAGGCCTGTGCACCCAACGATTCGATCTCGCGGACCACCTCTTGGGCGGCGGCAGCATTGCTGTGATAGTTGATCACGAGGCCGGCGCCGCGAAGGGCCAGTTCGAGCGCGATGGCACGTCCAATGCCTCGTGAGCTACCAGTGACAATGGCCACGCGGCCGTTAAGGCTGTTCATGGTTGCACCTCGCTGGCAAAGGCCTCTAGTGAATCGGGATCGGTGATGCCGCTGAGTCGCATTGCATCGTTGGTGCGCGCCACCAGCCCCGAAACCACCGGCTTGGGGCCGATCTCGATGGTGCCGGTGACGCCTCTGTCTGCCAGATACTGTATGCCCTCGACCCAGCGCACCGGCGAGGTCAGTTGCCTGAGCAACGCCGCCTTGATCTCCGCTGGCTCTGACAGGGCTGATGCTGTCACATTGCTGACCACGGGTGCCCAGGGGCGCGCGAACGGGACGCTCTCGAGGGCGCTATTTAGCTGCTCGGCGGCCTGGCTCATGTAGACGGTATGGCAGGCGACGCTCACAGCCAGCAGCAGCGCGCGTCGGGCACCGCACGCTTTGGCCAGCGATATGGCGCGCTCGATCGCGGGTGTGGCACCCGCGATCACCACCTGCCCCGGCGAGTTATAGTTAGCGACCCAGCAGCCGCCATCGTTGCCACAGGCATCTGCGGCGATCTGTCGCACGGCATCATCGTCCAGCCCGATGATGGCTACCATCCCGCCGGGGTTTGCCTTGCCCGCCGCGCGCATGGCTAGCCCTCTGCGGCGCACCAGACGGATGGCGTCGGCTGTCGTCAGCGCCCCTGCTACAGCCAGGGCCGAGAACTCACCGAGGCTGTGTCCGGCCACATAGCCTACCGCCGCAGCCATTCCGTTCAACCGTGGCCTTAGGGCCGCCCACAGCGCCAGCGAGGTGGTCACGATGGCCGGCTGGGCGTTGGCCGTATCGTTGAGTTGGGCCTCAGGCCCCTCAAAGCACAGGCTAGAGAGGTCATAGCCCAGCACATCATCGGCCTCTTGGTACACGGCGCGGGCCTCGGGGCAGCGCTCATAGAGCGCCGCGCCCATGCCCACATGCTGACATCCCTGCCCGGGAAAGATGAGGGCGAGTTGTCGATCAGCGGCCATGGGCTTGCTCGCACAAAGCTGCGTTCGCTAGTACACCCAGGCGGCCCAGCACCTGCTCGGCCTCGGCCACTGTGCGTCTCAGCACCTCGGCAGCCGGCACGATGTCGTGCACCAACCCGGCGACCTGCCCGGCCATCACCGAACCGTGCGTCACATCGCCTAGCATCACAGCGTCGCGTAGTCGGCCGGTGCCAAACTCGACCAGCTCTTGCTCGGTGGCGCCGCGGCGCTCTAGTTCCTCATAATCTCGTGCCATAGGGTTGCGCAGGCACCGCACAGGGTGGCCCAGCGATGCTCCGGTGACCATGGTTGAGCGCTCGTTGGCTTTGACGATGGCCTGTTTGTAGTTGTCATGAGCGATCGATTCGGTGGTGCAGACAAAGCGAGTGCCCATCTGCACGCCCGCGGCGCCCAAAGCCAATGCTGCTGCCAGCCCACGGCCATCAGCAATGCCCCCCGCTGCGATGACGGGGATGCTGACGGCATCGACGACCTGCGGCAGCAGCGCCATGGTGGCCACGCTGCCGATGTGTCCGCCAGACTCTTGGCCCTCAGCGATGACGGCATCGACACCCGCCCGCTCCAGACGGCGTGCCAGCTGCGCCGAGGCCACCACAGGGATGAACGTGACACCAGCGGCCCGCGCAGGCTCGACGTAGGGCGCCGGGTTGCCGGCGCCGGTGGTGAGCACCGGCACGCGTTCTTTGAGGCAAAAGGCGATGAGCTCATCGGCCACGGCATTGAACAGGGGTACGTTGACGCCAAAAGGCCTGTTGGTGTGAGCACGTATCTGCGCCACCTGGTCGGCTACCCAGCTCAGCGGCGCACTCCCCGCGCCCAGAATGCCCAGCCCTCCGCCATTAGAGACGGCCGTCACCAGCTCCCATGTGCCCACCCAGGCCATGCCCCCCTGCAAGATGGGGTAGTCTATGTGCAGCAGCTCGGTCAGCGGTGTCTTGAGCATTCAGCGCCTCCTATACGCGATATCGAGTACCACAACACAGAGACAGGCCCGTGGTTGCGCTTTGTTGAGCGAGCTCTATGGTGCAACCATCGGCTGCTCACTGTGTTAGATGCTGTGACTCTAGCTCTTGCCGTCAAGGTGGCAAACCTGCAAACTCGATCTGAGGTGATGTTGATGAGACAGCGCGTAGTGGTGACCGGCGTTGGTGCGGTCTCTCCGCTGGGCAATGATGTGCGTTCGACCTGGGATGCGATCGTCGCGGGTCGATCGGGTGTGGCGCGGGTGACCAAGTTCGATGCCTCGGCCTATCGTAGTCGTATCGCCGCCGAGGCGAGCGCCTTTGATCCGCGTGA
This sequence comes from Chloroflexota bacterium, assembly GCA_012729155.1. Lineage (GTDB taxonomy): Bacteria > Chloroflexota > Anaerolineae > UBA1429 > UBA1429 > JAAYDS01. Next base: position 5,598 of record JAAYDS010000349.1, read on the forward strand.
GCACTTTGAGCCCAAGGACCTGCGCCGAATGGACCCGGTGGTGCAGTTTGCCCTGGTAGCAGCACGAGAGGCCGTGACCGATGCCCGCATCAACTTTGACGAGGCGCTCAAACCGCGCACGGCGGTGATCATCGGCTCTGGCATCGGAGGGATGGACACCGTGACCCGCGAGGTGCGCACGCTGACAGAGCGTGGGCCCGCGCGCGTGAGCCCTTTTCTCATCCCCATGATCTTGCCCGAGACGCCGGCGAGCATGGCTGCCATCGAGTTTGGCCTCACCGGGCCCAACTTTGCGGTGACCTCAGCCTGTGCCTCGGGCGCTAACGCCATTGGCGAGGCAGCCAACATGCTGCGCCACGGCCGGGCTGAGGTTGCCCTGTGTGGTGGTGCCGAGAATGGTGTCATCGAGATTGCGCTGGCGGGGTTCAGTGCCATGAAGGCCCTCTCGACACGCAACGATGATCCCGCTACGGCCTCGCGGCCATTCGATCGCGATCGCGATGGTTTTGTGGTGGGCGAGGGCGCCGCGATGCTGGTGCTCGAGACGCTAGAGCACGCCCAGGCGCGTGGGGCCCACATCTATGCCGAGTTGTTGGGCTATAGCGCCAATGACGATGCCTATCACATCACCGCCCCCACCGAAGACGGGGCTGGCGCCGCTGCCTGCATGCAACTCGCTCTCAACGACGCATGCCTACAGCCCGAGCAGGTGGACTATATCAACGCCCACGGCACCAGCACACCGCTCAACGACATCACCGAGACGCACGCCATCAAGCGGGCCTTTGGCGCGCACGCCTATCGCCTCGCCGTGTCTGCTACCAAGTCGATGACCGGCCACCTGCTGGGGGCCGCAGGCGCTCTTGAGGCTGTGCTGTGCGTCAAGGCCATTCAAATGGGCATCATCCCACCCACAACGAACCTGCAGCAGCCCGATGCCGAATGTGACCTGGACTATGTGCCCAACGTCGCCCGTCATGCTCCTGTGCGAGTGGCACTCTCTAACTCCTTTGGCTTTGGCGGCCACAATGCCTGTCTGATACTGGGCGCGCCGCAGGGAGGCGAACGCTGAGCCCCCGCGCAGCCATCGTGGGATGGGGCAAATGCGTCCCCGAGAAGGTGCTGACCAATGACGACCTCGCCGCCATGGTTGACACGTCGGATGAGTGGATCGTCGAGCGTACAGGCATACGCCAGCGCCATGTGGTAGGCGAGGGCCAGGCCACCACGGCCCTGGCTTTGGGCGCCGCTCGCGAGGCTCTCGAGCGAGCTGATGCCGACCCCCGCGAGGTCGAACTGATCATCGTGGCAACCCTGACGCCAGATCATCCTATGCCGGCCACCGCCTGTCAGGTACAGAATGCGCTGGGCGCAACCAGAGCGGGCGCTTTTGACCTCAACGCGGGCTGCTCGGGGTTTGTGTATGCCCTGGCGATGGGCGAGGCGGCCATCGCTGCCGGCACCTATCGAACGGTGCTCGTCATTGGGGCAGACACCATGAGCACCGTGGTAGATTGGCAAGACCGTTCGACGGCGGTGCTTTTTGGCGATGGCGCGGGCGCCGTGCTGTTGCAGGCCACCCTGGAGGAACACGGCGTCCTGGCCACGCTGCTGGGGTCTGATGGCGCCGGCGACGAGCTGTTGATGATCCCCGCCGGGGGCAGCGCCCAGCGGGCCTCTCACGACACGGTAGCAGCTGGCCTTCACCATGTACAGATGAACGGTCGGCAAGTCTATCGTTTTGCGGCGCGCATGTTGCCCGAGGCCACCGAGGTCGTCGTCAGAGATGCGGGGCTGACGCTCGACGCCGTGGACTGGATCATTCCACATCAGGCCAACGCTCGCATCATCGAGGCGGCAGCGCAACGCCTGCAACTGCCGCTCGAGCGCTTTGTGATCAACGTCGATGCCTACGGCAACACCTCGGCGGCGTCGGTGCCCATCGCGCTTTGTGAGGCGGCTGACGATGGCCGTATTCAGCCGGGGCAACATCTGGTGCTGGTGGGTTTTGGCGCCGGCCTCACCTGGGCAGCAGCCGTTCTGCGCTGGCCCACCGCAGCACCAGAGGCACAGCGGGCAGCGCTGCATCGTATTTGGCGTGCGTGGCTGTATCGCTGGGCGGCGCTGCGAACGGGGCTGTGGCGTGGGCTCAGCCGGTTGACGATCTGGCTGGGTCGCCTAAAACAGCGAGGAAGGCGCGGTGGATGAGCGCCAGACGCCGGCCCGCTATTGCGCCTGACTGGTGGGCCGGCTCTTGATCATGAGCGACCATTGACCGGTCTGCACTACCTGCTGGTTCTGGTTGAGCACATCCATCTCGATGAACACCATACCGCCACCCGATGCACGCATAGGGCGGATGCGTGCTATGGTGGCACGGTAGGTGACGGTGTCGCCGATGAACACCGGTGACTTGAACTTCCAGGAGATACCCGTAAAGGCCAGGGTGTTGTCGGTCAGGCCTGCCTGGCAGGCCAACCCAGCCGTCATCGACAGCCCCAGCAGGCCGTGTGCAATGCGCTGACCGAACATGGTTTGTTGCGCATAGACAGCGTCAGTGTGGAGTGCATTGTCATCGCCGGTCAGGGCGGCAAAGGCCGCGATGTCGTCTTCGGTGATCGTTTTCGATGGGCCGAGCAATACCTGGCCAACGCTCAAATCCTCCAGGTATAGCCCGCCTCTCGCCTCGGTCATCTCACTGCCTCCTGCGCGTGTTGCCTCCAGAACACGTGTCGTTCTACAGAGTTGCGCTCAAGGTCATTTTCGGCCATGCCAGAGCCGGATGCTATACTAGCGAGACAATGCCAAACGTCAAACGAAGCTTCGTCGGCCGCTGTC